>CALGHC010000541.1 GCA_937915965.1 uncultured Myxococcales bacterium | reverse complement strand
CGGAGCACACATAGAGCAGCCTAACGTGTGAATTCCCTCAGGAAGCGGACGAGCACGTCGACGTACGCGGGCACGGGGGGACAGGTGAGACCGCTCGCGTCGAGCAGGCGGGCTGCCTCGCGATTGTCGAAGCGAATGTCGGTGTCGAACCATTCCAGGAAGGTGCGCTCCTGACGCGCCAGACGTCCCAGTCCCGGCAACTTGAGCACCGCCCGAGCGAAGCCACCAGGCAGGAAGACCTGGGGGCGCGGCCGACCTGCGGCGTCTGCGACCGCGTCGAAAAACTGCCGAGCGGTCAAAGGGTGAGGATCGACGAGGTGAAAGGTGCCCGACTCCGTGGCCGGGTGGCGCGCCAGGTAGCACCCCGCGCGCACGGCGTAGTCGGCAGGCACAACGTGCAGCGGGTAGCGGCCGCGACCGGGCAGCGGCACGGCGACATTTGCCGGAGCGTTGACGATCGCGTTCATCAACAGGTAGGGACCATCGAAGCGCTGAATCTCCCCGCTCTCGGCGTCGCCAACGATGATCGGTGGCCGCACCACGGTGATCGGCAGCTTGTCCATGGCGTGGCGGGCGAGCACCTCTGCGGCGGCCTTCGTCTCTTCGTAGCCGTTGCGGAACCGCTGACCGACCATCAGCTCGTGCTCATGGACCGTGCCGCTGCGGGCGCCGGCGACGAAGGCGGTCGACCAGTGGCAGAGGCGGCGCAAGCGTCGGATGCCCAAGCAGAACTCGAGCACCTCACGCAGACCGTCGATGTTCACCGCGCGCATCTTGGCGCCTTCAAGGCCCAGATACTGGATGGCCGCCATGTGGTGGACTTCTTCGATCTCGTCGTGCAGCGCGCGAACCTGGTCGCCGGTCAGACCGAGATCGATGCACAGAATGTCGCCCACCAGACAATGAACGCGCTGCGTTGTTCCGGCGCCAAACTCCGCGTTGAGGCGGGCCGCGAACTGGTCTGCTTCAGGGTGGAACTTGTCACGGGTCAGAATCCAGACTTCGTCTCCGCCGGCGACCAGCTCACGGATCAGGCGGCGAGCCAAGAAGATCGGGAAGCCGGTCACCAGGACCTTGCGGCTGGCGTCGTCGCTGGCGACCGGCCGTGGCTGACTCATGCGATCCTCCAGCAGATGGCGTACCTGCCCCTGCTTTGCGGACCTGCTTCTCACAGGGGCGGTGCGATTGGCAAGCGTCAGCGTGGCGATGCAAAGCGAGGCGGGAGGGCGCTCAGGGCCGCAGCAACGGCTCGAACTGCGGCCACAGGCCCGCGAAGGCCGCGCGCAGCGCGTCGAGCCCAGCGTCGTTGTCGATCACGTGGTCGGCCACGGCGCGGCGCTCGGCGTCGGTCGCCTGGGCCGCGATGCGCGCGGCAGCTGCTTCGGCGGGCAGACCGTCGCGGCGGTGAATTCGAGCGATTCGGGCCTCGACCGGAGCGGTGACCACAAGGACGCGGTCGCAGTGACGGTGCAAGCCCATCTCGACGAGCAGAGCGGCGTCAAGCACGACCAGCGGCAATCGGTGGCTGCGAGCGTCGGCCAGGCGCCGCCCGACCTCGCTGAGGATGCGCGGGTGGAGCAAAGCCTCGAGGGTGGTGCGTGCTGCGCGATCTGAGAATACGAGCGCGCCCAACGCCTTGCGGTCCAGGCTTCCGTCGGCGCTCAGGACCGCGGCGCCGAACGCCGCGACGACGTCGCGCAGGCCCGGACTGCCCTGCTGGACGACCTCGCGGGCGATGCGATCGGCGTCAACAAGCTCGGCGCCGTTGGCCTCAAAGAGCGCAGAGACGGTCGATTTGCCGCTCGCGATCCCGCCGGTGATGCCGAGCACGAGGGTCACGAGGCCGCCTCCACGGGTGCGGATCGGACGTCCGGCAGCAAAGCTCGTCACCGCGCGCGCGGCGACCGTCGCTGTTGCGCTCGGTCTGCCGTCGACGTCCCGAACAGTCGCTCAACTCTTTGTGAAAACGTAGCTCTGGACGAAGCTCTGCGGCGACGGCAGCAGCGGCAGACCTCGGATCGCCTTGAACTTGCCCTGGATGCAGCTGGCGAACCCACCAGACGCGCCCAGCACCGTGACCGTCGTGACGGTACCGGCGGTACCAACGACAAACCGAACGGTGACCTTGCCGCTCAGACCGGGGTTGGCGCGCAATGCGTTCTCGTAGCATCGCTGGATCGCGCTGTTCTTGCGCGAGATGATCCGTGCGACGCCTTGCTTGTCGCTGCCCCCACCTTCCAGACCGCTGGCGTCTAACGAGATGTTGATCTTCTTCTCGACCTTCTGGACGTTCTGAACGACGGTCTTCTCGCGATCGCCAAAGCCCTTGATCTTTCCGGTTTTGACGCGCTCGACCGTACCACCGCCGCCGTTGGCGATATTGAGCCCCGCGTTGGCGGACGGATCGTCACCATCGGCTCCACCAGCGCCGCCGAAGGTCTTGGCGATCACGTCGCCCTCCTCGCCTTCGCCAGCGGCGCCAAACATCTTCGTGGAGGCCGTGCCTCCGAACGCGCCCGCGATCGTCTTCTTCATCGCCTGGGCGCGGGCGTTGCGACGTTTTTCCTCCGGATCGATGGTCTTGCCGGTCGACTGAGGCTTCTCGACCTTGGCCGGCTTCTTGGTGGTATCCTTGAGCTCCTTGGCCTCTTCTTCCTTGGCCTTTTCGCTCTTGACGTCTTGGACCTTCTCGGGCTCCGGCTCGGTTCGCTCCTCGATGAGGACCTCATACGTGCCTATCGAGATCTGCTCTTCCAGCCGCTGCCTGCCAAGATACTTGCCCGTTGTCCTCTGGAAGATGACAGCCTGACCGACAAACGCGCCCAGAAGCAGGAAGCTGAGCATGAAGCTCATGCTCCAGACGGGATCGGCGACCAACGGCGAGATCATCTGCCCAAACACGGACTTGCGCGGCATCACCGGCACCGTGACCGTCCGCCGCAACACCTGGAAGAGGAGCGTGTAGGGGCCCAGCGAGACCCGGCCGCGCGACTTCATCTGTAGCTTGAGCTCGACTGTCTCACCGGACTGGCGGGCCAAGCCCTTCTTGATGAGATCGGCCTGATCGAGTGGCGTTCCACCGACCGCAACCCGCAGCTTGCCGTTGACCGGCAGGCTGCACCTCACGTTGTTGCCGTTGCGCGCGTCAAAGACAGCCGTGGGGCCGGCGTACTCGATGTCCGGTAGGACGATCGTGTCCTTGGTAGACGTGCCGATGCTGACCTTCTGGCCCGCTTCGTACATGCGATCCGATAGCAGCCGTTGCTCATGCACAAGGCCAATGCGCAGCACGACCTGCTCGTGCGTAACCGTTGGCACGGCGTCGCTGCGCACGAACTGGAACATAACGATGACGTCAGGCAACGCCAGAGAGCCACCGGTGAAGCCGTCAATGGAGGCGCAGCGCTGCCCGCGGATCTCAACGACGTCTTTGGCCGTGATTCCTTGGCTGCCCGATGGCCCGCCGCGCAGGTTCACCTGGGCGTTCGGGTCCTTGGGCAGAACCACGTAGTAGCTTCCCTTGTGGATCAGCGCCACCGGGATCGAAGCGGGGAAGTCTGGGTGGTCCTGGGCGCTGATCTGAACGGTGGAATCAGGGCGCAGGCCCACCGACACGTCGGAACGCTTCTCGAGCACGCGTTCGGCCAGGATCTGGCCGCGGTACACGACGCCGACACGTAGGACCCGGTTGGTGTCCAACCCCATTCGCTACCGCCCTCCCCGTTCTTCTGGCCGCACTGCAGGAACCGGATGGTCCGGTCTGGCGTGGGACACCATCGACATTTCCTTTTCGTTTCCGACAGATGGGCGATGTCGATCGCACACACACCGGGAGACGAATGCTACAAGCGGGTCCGCTGCCTGTCAAACCTACGAGACCATGTAGAAACGGCCACTTTTGGGCCCCGTCTCGGCAGGATCGGTGGAGAATTCCGGAGGCTTCCAACCGACGGGCCAGATCGCAACGACAAGGCCCTTCATACTTTCTCATTGCTTTGAAGCGCGCTTCACGGCGCCACAACGACCAAGCCCCGGTGCGCGGCCTCGCGACCACCCACCGGGGCTTGGTTCGTTCGAGAGCCTGCGCAGGCCCGGCTCAGCTCTTCGTAAAGACGTAGCTCTGCGTGAAGCTCTGCGGCGCTGGCAGCATCGGCAGGCCACGGATTGCTTTGAACTTGCTCTGGATACAGGAGGCGAACCCACCCGATGCGCCGAGCACGGTCACGGTCGTGATGGTGCCCGCCGTTCCGACGACGAAGCGCACAGTGACCTTGCCGCTGAGGCCGGGGTCGCTACGCAGCGCGGTCTCGTAGCATCGCTGGATGGTGCTGTTCTTGCGCGAGATGATGCGAGCGACGCCGCCCTTGTCGGCGCCGCCGCCGGTCATTTCGCCCAGCTTAAGCTGAACGGCGACTTTCTTCTCTTCCTTGGCGGCCACCTTGGTCACGGTCTTCTTGCGGTCGCCAAAGCCCTTGACGGAGCCCGACTTGACCTTCTCGACCGTGCCGCCGCCGCCGCCGCTCTTGATATCGAGACCCTTGCCGGGGGCGTCGCCATCCTTGTCGTCGCCGCCGGGGCCCCTCTTGGCAAAGACGTCGCCGGCCTCGCCCTCTTCGGCTTCGCCAAACATCTTGCTTGAAGCGCCCATCCCCTTGAAGGCGCCGGCGATGGTCTTCTTCTCGGCAGCTGCGCGCACGTTGCGTTTGTGCTCCACGGGGTCGACGGTCTTGCCGGTGGACTCGACGGGCTTTGCTTCCACCTTGGCGGGCTTGTCATCCTTGGCGGCCTTCTCCTCCGCCTTCTGGATCTCTTCCTTCTTCTCCTCGGGCATCACGTCGACGACTGTCTCAGGCGGTGGCTCTTCCTCTTGAAGTTCGACGATCACCTCGTAGGTGCCCAGGACCTGCTGCTCCTCTTGCTTGGCCTTGTCGAGGTACTTGCCCGTCGTTCGCTGAAAGATGACCGCCTGGCCGACGATACCGAAAGCGAGCAGAAGGGAGATGGCGAAGCTGGCCGTCCACACCACGTCGCTGACGAAGAAACCGGCGATGCGTTTGGCCACCGAGCGTTTCTCGAAGGTGGGTACGGTGACCTTCTGGCGGACGACCTGGAAGAGCACCGAATACGGGCCCATGACGGCCCGGCCGCGCGCGCCCAAGGTCAGGTGGCAGACGACGTCGTCGCCCTCTTTGCGTGCCTTGCCTGCCTGGATAAGGTCCTTGACGTCACGAGGGGCCTGATCTTCGACGGCGATGCGCACGTTGATGCTCGAGGCCGCCTTGAAGTTGACCGAGCCATCCTTGTTGTTGACGAACGACAGGGCCCCGCCCTTGTAGTCGTCGGTGTCGAGCACGACCGTGTCGTTCTTGCTGGCGCCGATGGTGATCTGACGGTCGTGGGGGAAGATCCGGTCTGAGATGAGGCGCTCGTCGAATACCAAGCCGATGCGCAGCGTGGTTCGCTCGTGCGTGACGGTCGGTGTCGTATAGGCGCGCACGAACTGGAACATCACCGACACATCGCCGACAACGAGCGATCCGCCTGCGATTCCTTCAACCGGGATCGCCCGCTTGCCGCGCAGGGTGACCACCTGTTCGGCCGAGCTGGCGCCGCGCAGGTTGACGCGCGCACGCGGATCATCCGGGACGACGAGGTAGTACTTGCCGCCCTCGAACATCAGCAGATCGAGATGATCAGGGAACTCTGGGTGATCTCGCGGCGCGATCTGCACGGTCGAGTCGGCGCGCAGGCCGATCGACACGTCGATGCTCCGATCGATGATCTCTTCGCGGATGATGCTGCCCCGGTAGACGATTCCAAGGCGGACATTGCGGCTCGCGATGCTCATTCGACTCCCTCTCAGCCCCGCAACTTCGTGCGACTTTCTGCCATGGATGGCCCCGGTGGGGGCGGCCCGGCGATCCCCCGGCGCGCGGGCTCTGGCCGCGTTTCACAGGGACGCCTTCCTCATCGCGGGAGGGTATGCCAACGCGAAACGGGGTGTCAATTGCGTGAGGCCGCCTGCAACGCTTGATGCGGCTCCGGCAAGGCATCGGCAACGGCCATCGCGGCCATCGCGGCGAGGCGGCGGCGGCGGCGGCGGCAGTGACGCTGCTTGCGCCAGGGTACGACGGCATCAGGAGGCTTGAACGGCACGGCGATCGACGGCTAGACTCGCGGCCCCTCGCTGGTCTCGCGCCGGCCTTGCCTCTGTGGAAAGTTGAGATGAAACCGCGAACCGCCCGCCGCTCCCGTCAAACCCCGGACCACGAGACCCCGGACCACGGCGCACCGAGCCGGGGACGCGCTCTTGGCGTCGCTGGCGTATTCTCTGCTGCCAGCGCGATCGCGCTGGTCGCGGCGGCTTGTGCCTGCAGCAGCGACGAACCTCCGGCAGCGAAGGTGGAGCCGACCTCGCTTCGCACTCGCCAGGAGACCGTCGATCTGGCGGTCTGGAACGAAGCAGTCGCAACCGACGCTGGGCTCGCGACGCTGACCGGCGGCCAGAACGCGCCGTTGTTGATCGCAGGCGTGATTGAGGACGACGCTGGGAGAACCCTGCTTTGGGCGGAGTACGCCGCCGGGCCAGACGCGCCACGCGCCGAAGTGTCGACCGTATTTCGACTTTGCCTGGCCACGGGCGCTTGCAGCCGCGGTACTGGCACCTACACGCCGACGGGGATCGCGCTGCAGGACGAAGACGGCGCCGCCATCGAGCACATCGCGATCGGCGCCCCAGTGCTGCTCAAGCTGCTGAAGAACCACAACTACCAGAAGCTCGAGACCGAGCTCGCGCCGCTGTCGCGCAAGCACGTCGTCACGCACTCGGAGGCGGCAGCGGATCTGGCGCTCCTGCCGTTCGGCAAGCGGCGCCTTGTGCTGCTCAATGCGTACGGTGCCGCGGTGGGCGTTTCGATGACGGCGGTCGCAGATGCGTTCGTCAAACGGGGCGTATTCGACGAGATCCTCGCCATCGACTTCGTGCGCCGAGGTGACGTCGACGGCCTTCTGCGCGCGCTCACTCCGTTGGACATCGTCGTATGGCTGGGAGCCGGCGTCCAGGAGCCCTTCAGTGATGCCCCGCCGAAGTCAGTCGGCCTGACGGTCTCGCGCGGCATTTTTGGCGACGCCTTCTATCAGCGCGAGTACGCCAAACTGCTCTTCGAGGCGCCGGCGCTGGGTGGCGCAGGTCTGATCGTGCTCGCCGGATCCAACACCCTCGCGGAGGACTTCGAAGAACAGACGGGGATCTTCGCGGGCTATCTGCACCAGGCACCCCAGCGGCCGGTCGTCGGTTTCGACGGAATCTTGACGAGCGCCCAGGCTCAGGCCGCGGCGATCGCGCTGATCGACAGCCTGCTTGGTGGGAACGGCCTCGCGGACGCGCTTGAAGCGGCGACGACAGCGGCGGCAGCGACCGCACGAACAACGATCATCGAAGAACAGCGCGCCGCCTGGAAGCTGCCGCAGCCGCAGGGTCCGCTGTGGGCAGCGCCGCCGTCGTCGAGCCACCTGAAGGTGTACGTCAAGACCGACCCGGCGTGCGTCAGCGCGGTCTCGACCTGCAACGAGGACGGCTACAAACAGGGCCAACAGCAAGGCAAAACGGTCGCTCCAACCGAGCTGACAGCCTACCACGCCGAGTTCGACTGCGACGTGCAGTGGGCCGGTTCGTACTTCACATGCAGCCGCCAGGACGCGACCCTGAAGTTGGACTTCAAGGCCTGGGGGGTCGTCCTCGGGCTCGATGTGGGCGATAGGTTCTTCGTGTATCTCGCCGGGGACGCCGGACCAGGGTACAAGGGGCTGGCTGTGGTCGGCGAGGGCGTCGTCGAATCGACAGATGTCGGCGGCGGCGAGACCTCAGTTGCTTTCACCGGGGTCGCAGCGGCGAGCACCTATGTAGACGCCGAGAACCGTTGTTGTGTAGCCAAGTCGCCACTGCTGCAGGGCGTCAAAGCCCAGGCGGGGTTGCTGACGTTCAAGCCCTGATCGGAATACACGCGCAGACGCGGGTGGCGACAGCCACCGCCACGGAGGGAACATGGCTGACCTGAACGGACTTCTCGTCGCGAGTGGCATGCGCTTCGGAGTCGTGGCGGCACGTTTCAATGGCTTCTTGGTCGAGCAGCTTGTGGCCGGCGCTGTCGACACGCTGATCCGCAGCGGCGCGCAGGCCGACGCCATCGATGTGGCGCGGGTCCCGGGGGCCTTCGAGATCGCGGTAGCCGCTCGGCGGATGGCAGCGAGCGGCAGATACGACGCGGTGATCTGCCTTGGCGCGGTCATCCGAGGCGCAACGCCTCACTTTGACTACGTCGCTGGCGAGTGCGCCAAAGGCGTCGCGCGGGTCGGCCTTGAGGTCGATATTCCCGTGATTTTTGGTGTATTGACGACGGACACGATCGAGCAGGCCATCGAGCGGGCTGGCACCAAGGCCGGCAACAAGGGGGCGGACGCCGCTCTCGCCGCGATCGAGATGGTCGACGTTCTGCGACGCATCGATGCGCCTGCGCAAGGGTGAGGGCCGACCATGGGGCGACGCAGGCGAGCACGTGAGGCGGCACTGCAGATCCTGTTCGGCCTGGACTGGACAGCGGGTGACGTCGAGCACGCGATCGATCACTACTGGTCCCATTTTGCTGGCGAGCGACCGGCTGCGTACGACTTTGTGCGCCGGCAGTGCCAGGAGCTCGTCGAGGGCGTCTTTGGCAACCTCGAGGACATCGATCGTCGCCTGCAGGCCAGCTCGCACCACTGGAAGCTCGGCCGCATGGGAGTGGTCGATCGCAACATCATGCGGCTGGCGACGTTCGAGCTGATGTTTCGGGCCGAGCGCGCCCCGCGCAAGGTTGTTCTCAACGAAGCTATTGAGATCGCCAAGAAATTTGGCAGTGAAGACTCGGCCGCCTTCGTAAATGGCATCCTCGACCGGGTCTCCGTCGACCTCGGTCGAGAGGGCGCGCACGCCGACGTTGTCTCGAGCGTCATCTCAGACCTGGTCTCCGACGGTCCGCTGGCGAGTCGCGACGAGGGCCATGAGAGCGCGGAGGCGGAGCACGCGGGCGAGGCGAAACAGGCGGAGCCGTCCGAGCACGTGCGGCCGGCAGAGCAACCCGAGCAGGCGGAGCAACCCGAGCAGGCGGAGCAACCCGAGCAGGCAGACCAGGCAGACCAGGCAGACCAGGCAGACCAGGCAGACCAGGCGGACCAGGCGGACCAGGCGGAGCAGCTGGAGCACAAAGCGCGCGAGACAACCCCAGCGGCGCCGCCGGGAGCACCTCAATCGTGACCTTCGCTTTCGCAGAACCCAAGCTTGAGGCGCTCGACGAGCTCGACAATCGCTGCCTGGTGCTGACCTTCTTTGCCGACGACCGGCCCCTGCGCGGCCTCACGGGCCGGGTCGACTGGCGGCTGTGCGGCCAGTTGTCGCGCCTGATGATCAGTGATTTCGTGGATGGCCACTTCTGCGAAGCGATGCTCACGCCGCTGGGCGGTCGCCTGCCCTTCGAGCGGCTGCTGCTCGTGGGAATGGGCCGGCGCAGCGACTTCGGCCCCGAACGCTTCGAAGAGATCTGCCGCTTCTGCTTTGGGGCCCTGGCGCGGATGGGCGTCAACGACTTCGCCATGAGCCTGCCCGGTCGGGTCGGTCTCGACGTCGGCCTGCGCCAGGCCCTGCGAGGTTGGCGCAGCGCCCTGATCGAGACGTTCGAGCCGGAGGCGCTTGGCGGCTTGCGGGTCTGTATTCTGGAGGCTGCGGACGTACAGCGCGAGTTGGTCGAGCCAATGCGCGATCTGGAGCGAGAGCTGCAGGATCGCGCCGTCGGCGACGAGGGCCGCACAGACGCCCACGGGGATCGCGACGAGGCAGGGGCGGGAGCAGAGGCGCTCGAATCCCCGACCTGAGCCGGCTACCCGACCGCAAAGACCCGACCCCAAAGACCGCCTCAGGTTCTCGGCGTGCAGACCGACCGGATACTGCGGAGTCGATGGTGTTCAGTCG
>CALGHC010000540.1 GCA_937915965.1 uncultured Myxococcales bacterium | reverse complement strand
GCATCGCTCGGCATCGCGCAGCCGGGCGGCGCCCACGTGCTCTACCGGAATGACATCGCGGCGCCGGCTGTTCGCAGCCAGGTCGCCACACTGGCGCCGCCGCCTGGCCGGCCGCGCCGGCGAGGCAGCTCGCGCAGCTCGCGGAACTCGGGGGACGAAGGATGGCTGGACAACTCTTCGTAATTGGCCTGGGCGTCATCGTCTTCGCCGCAGGTGCCTTTTTTGGCAAGGTCTTCGTCGACCCCTACATGCTCACCCGCGGACAGAAGATCGGCCGCGCCATCGGCATCGCCGCCGCCGTGCTCGGCGGTTTCATCGCCTTCGGCGCGTTCTTCGAGGCGGCGCCGCCGCGCCCGGGCGAGGGTCTCCCCTGGCATGTGGAGGCCGATCTCGACGAGGCCCTTGCCACCGCCAAGGCAGAGGGCAAACCGGTCCTGATCGACTTCTGGACCGAGTCCTGCACCAACTGCAAGGTGCTCGAGCGCGAGACCTTCTCGAATCCCGATGTAGCCGCGTTGCTGCGCGCCGACTTCGTGCTGATCAAGCTCAACACGAACACCCTCTACAGCGACCACCAGCCCGTCTACGAGCGCCTCAAGGAGGCATACGGCAACATCGACGCGCAGCCCTTCATCGTCTTCCTCAACGGTCATGGCGAGTACCTCGAGAACCTCAGCTTCCATGGCCTCAAGGACACCGCCACCGTTCAGGCCGTGCTGCCCAAGGTCAAGGAGGCCAACGCCGAGTCGGGCGCACAGTCGGCCGGCCTTGCACGCCGCATCCAGGAGGAGGGGCTGTTGCTGGTGCTGCTGCTGCTCTTTGTCGGCGGACTCGGTGCGTCCCTGACCCCGTGTGTCTACCCGCTGATTCCGCTCACCATCTCGATCTTTGGCGCTCACGCCGCCAAGAGTCGACTGGCGGCGTTCGGTCTGTCGGCCATCTACGTTGCTGGCATCGTCGTCTGCTTCACGGTGCTCGGGCTGGTGGCGGCAAGCGTCGGCCGCGGCATCGGCCAGGCGATGAGCAATCCCTGGGTTCTCGCCGGGCTCGCCGTGGTCTTTGTCGCCATGGGGCTGGCCTCGTTGGGGGCCTACGAGATCGCCCTGCCAGCGAGCCTGCAGCAGTCCCTGTCGGGCGGGAAAGGCAAGGGCGTCGTGCGGGTGTTTCTCATGGGGGTCGTCGCGGGCCTGCTCGCCACGCCATGCGTTGGCCCGATCCTGGTCTCGGTGCTGATCTTCGTCGCGCAGACGCAGGACATGGTGTTGGGCGCCCTGCTGCTCGCCACCTTTGCGCTGGGCCTGGGCATGCTCTTCTTGGTGGTCGGCACCTTCGCCGGTCTGCTCGCGCGGCTGCCGCGCTCCGGTCCTTGGATGATCGGCGTCAAGACCCTCTTTGGCCTCATCTTCATCGTCGTCGCGCTGTACTATCTCAAGGGAGCGCTGCCGGCCGTCAAGGCGCCGGTGACCGGTGCCTGGCTGCTGGCCCGTCTCGCCGGCTTCGCCTAGGCGCTCTCGCTCGAGTCCTGTCGCGCACCGGGACGTCTCGCTCTTCCGAGCGACCGGCGCACGCGGCGACCTACCAAAGAACCAGGCGGCTCGGATCGATGGAGCCTGTACGCGGGTCCCAACCGGTGCGCTCGAGGATCTGCTTGGCGATCTCGTCGCGGGCCGCCGGTTCCAGGCTCGCGCCGGCCTGCAGCGCCAGCAGCTGGAGGTTCAAGCGCAGATCGGCGTCGTCACCCGCGCGCTCAGAGGCTCGCAGAAAACGGTGACCGTGCGACCCAAGGGCCGCGAGGATGGGCGCTGTTGTCGCCTCCATGAGCCGCGACACCAACAGCGCGGCCGCCTCGGCGTCGCCCGGAAGCTCGCTCTGACGGGGCGGCTCGATCGTCTGATCCTTGACGACAATCGGCGGCGTCGAGAAGTCGACCATATTCTCGTGCAGATGGTGGTCTGCTTGCGCGGCTGGGTCGGGCGACAGACTGTCGCGCCACGTCAACGTCGCGTCCGTCGCCAGACTCAGCGCGTGCAACGTCACGGCATAGGTGTGGTCCTGCCAGGCCTCGTCGCGCAGCTTCTCGGGGGTCTCCGCCGCGGCCTTCTCGGCTTGATCGAAGCTGGCCTGCAGGCGCTGAACCTCGTCCCTCAGCTCGCTGTACGCAGGGCTCAATGTCGCGAGATCTTGCTCCTTCTTCTTGACCTGGGTGGAGTAGTACGCCGTGTGCCTTGCCCAGCGCTTGGCGCCGAATGTCTCCGGGCAGCGCAACGTGCCGTCGGCGCAAGGGGTCGCGCGGCTCTTGTAGTAGCTGGCGTTTTCGGAGTCGACGCGCCGGGTCAGCTTGGTCTGGTCGCCGGTCAGTTTGGCCAGCCGGGCCTCAAGGCGGTTGACGTCGTCCTGCAGCGGTCGCAGCTGCTGGGTAACCGTGTTGAGTTCGGCGAGCAGGCTCTGCATCCGGCCCTGGGCAGCGTCCCAGTCGGGGTTGTGGCGGAACTCGACGTGGTCGAGGTACTTCTTGCGCCGCTCTTCCGGCCGCGAGGAACGGCCGAAGCCCAGCGCAGCGACCTTGAGCTCCAAGGTGCCGTCGGGTCGCGGCCCGCGCCGCGTGAGCTCGACCAGACGGACGCCGCGTTCGACCAGCGCGGCGGCCGTGACACGCTGCACGAGGTCTGCGTGGATCTGCGCTGCCGCTCCCGCGGGGGCGGGCCGCGGCAGCTGCACCGCCGCCAGCGCGACCGTGTACGTCGTCGCCGCCTCCATCCGCGGTTCGAGCGCCTTGAGCCTCCGGTCGACGTCCCGGTGACCCGCCGCCAACTCCTGGACCATTGTATAGGCCAGCCATGCGCCAGCGAACGAGCGTCGCTCAAGGCTGCGGCCGCGCCGGTAGAAGTGTTCGGCGACCTCCCAGGCCGCGCGGTCGTGGGCGCGCTCGAGATCGGCCGCCAGGCTGGGCTCCTCGGTGCCGATCGCTCGCGCCGCCGCCAGACGCTGCCACGACTCAAGCAGCTTGGCATCGCGCCGCAGGCCTGCCGCATCCCGCAGCGCCACGTCGACGATCTGACGTCGCGTCTCGTTGCGGCCCTGGCGGGCGTTGTAACATTGCGAATCGGATTCCAGGGCCGCGTCGTACGCTGCCAGCGCCTCCATCTGCTTGCCGGCAGCGAGCAACTCGCCGCCTTCGCGCGCCTTTGCCTCGGCAGCGATGCGGCGTTCGATCACGCCGATCAGCTCGGGCGCCCGCGCCGAGCTTCGGTCGATGCGTTGCGCCCGGCGGGCCTGGGTCAGCGCGCGCTCGAACTCTTCGAGGGCCATCAGCCGCTCCGAGTCGCGCACCAGGACGTCGGCGGCAGGGCGCGCGACCTCAGCGACCAGCTCTTCGATTTCGGGCCAACTCCGCGTCCACGGTGCGAGATCCTCGGCGCGCTCGTACAAGCCCAGCCACGCCTCCATCGACTCAGGCTCCGACCCCTTCTCGCGCAGGCCGGCCAGCTTGGTGCGGATGCCTTGAAGCTCGCTCTCGACCTGCTGGCGGGTGGCGACGACGTCGTCGGCTAGCGTGACCACCTCCGCGGCATCTGCCGCGTAGCGATGCGCCTGTTCCAGCGCAATCTGCGCGCCGCCGATGTCGTGATCTGCCAGGGCGGCGCGGCCCGCTTCGACGTGGTGGCGCGCCGCGCCCAGCCGGGCAGCGTCGAGCTGGGCGGTGTAAGCGGCCGTCGCCTTGGCGTCGCCGCCGGCGGACCGCAGCGCCTCTTTGTAGGCGGCGATCGCGTCGTCGTAGCGGCCCGCTCGGGTCAACTCGTCGCCACGGCTAGCGTGCCACGAGGCCCCGCACGCACCGAGCGTGGCGATCAGGACCAGCGTCGCGCACAAGCGGACCAGCCGGGCTGCGGGCACGGCGGGGATCGCGTCGCGATGGGGGGGGAGCTTGATGATCATGACGATGGCCTCGTCCGGCTCGGTGGGCGCTAGCCGGCTCCGTCGTTGGCGCCGCTGCGCTGGGGTCCGGGCGAAGCCTTGCAGGGGGGAGACGAGAATTCAAGGTCGAGCGGCGTGGACGCGGCCATCGGCGCGCTGCAGGAGGCCGCCGCGCATCACTCGGTCCCTGCCGGCTCGCTTCGCCGCGTACATCGCTTCGTCGGTGACGCGCACGATCTCGTCTCTGCCGATCACGCCTGATGCACCTTCGATGGTGGTCACACCGAAGCTCATCGAGATCGAGATGGGCCCGTGCTCGGTCTGAATCGGCTCGGACGCGACCGATGCGCGCAGTCGCTCGGCGAGCACAGCGCCGTCCTCGACCCCGCAGCCGGGCAGGACCAGCATGAACTCTTCGCCGCCGTATCGGCCCACCCCGTCATAGGTCCGCACGCTGCGTTGCAAGCGTCGGCTCACCTCGACCAGCGCACGGTCGCCCGCCAGATGCCCCCAAGTGTCGTTGACGTCCTTGAAGTGATCGATGTCGCCGATGACGACGGTCAGGGGCTTGCCGTCGCGCGAGGTGCGGTCCAGCTCGCGCTCGAGTCGCACGACGACCGCGCCTCGGTTGAGCAGGCCCGTCAGGCGTCGTTGGTGGCCTGGTCGCGCAGGGCTTCGCGCGTCGTGATCAGCTCGCTCTGCAGCTCGAGGATGCGCATGCCGGCTCGCAGGCGCACGCGCAGCATCCGCGGGTCGAATGGCTTGACCATGTAGTCGTCGGCGCCCGCGTCCATGCCGGTGACAAGGTCCTCGGCCTCGCCTCGTCCCGAGAGCAACAACAAGAAGACGTAGGGTCGATCGACGCGCGCCCGAATCTGGCGGCAGAGATCCAGACCGTTCAGTCCCGGCATCATCCAGTCGATGATGGCGACCTGCGGTGGGTTCTCCGACTCCAGGATCTCCCAGGCCGCGTCGCCATCTGCGACGGCCTCGACCGAGTGTCCCCAGGCCGTCAGCGTGGCTTCCAGGACTCTCAGCGCGAGGGGTTCGTCGTCGGCGACCAGAATTCTCATGGGTGGCAACTCCAGCAAGTTGGTCGCAGTGTCTTCGATTCGAGCCCGACCTGCAAACACTCAGTTCGTCCCGTGGCGCGTCTGGGACGCTGGTCGTCGGCGCGTCCTTCGGCTACCGTACCGCGCTCACATCGCGGGCTTCGAGCCCGCCAACCACCCCGAGGCCGAGCCTGTCCATGTCGTCAACCACCATTCGCATCGCCCTGCCCAAGGGCCGCATCTTCAAACGTGTTGAGGCCCTGCTGGACGACTGCGGTCTGCCCCTGCGCAAGGCCGAGCGCGCCTACCGCCCTGACGTCGACGACGAGCGCTTCGTCCTCAAGATCCTCAAGGCGCAGAACATCGCTCGGCTGGTCGAGCTGGGGTCACACGACCTGGGCTTTACTGGCCACGACTGGGTGAAGGAGACCAGCGCTGACGTAGTCGAGCTGTACGACCTTGGCTTTGATCCGGTGCGCGTCGTCGTCGCCGCCCCCCGTGGGACCGAGATCGCGACCCTGCGCGCGTTGCCGCGGGTTGTCGTCGTCAGCGAGTACGAGCGCCTCACCCGCCACTGGCTCGAGACGCAGGGGCTCACCTATCACTTCGTGCGCAGCTACGGCGCGACCGAGGTCTTTCCTCCCGAGGATGCCGATCTGATCGTCGACAATACCGCGACCGGCGAGACCTTGGTGAAGAATGGCCTGGCGATCCTTGAGACGGTCCTGCACTCGACGACGCGGCTGATCGCCAACCGTGAGGCCCTCGACGACCCCGAGAAGCGTCGGGTGATCGACGAGCTGTTGTTGCTGGTGCGGGCCGTCATGGACGCGCGTGCCCGGGTCATCCTCGAGATGAACATCGACGACGAGCGCCTTGCCCAGCTGATGTTGCGCCTGCCCGCGATGCGATCGCCGACTGTCTCGCCCCTCTATGCCGCTGAGGGGACTCGCAAGGCGTGGGCGGTCAAGGTGGCGGTGCGGCGCGCCGAGGTCGCCCGCCTGGTCCCGGAGCTCAAGCGTCTGGGCGCGACGGACATCCTCGAGACGGCCATCCGCAAGGTGATTCCGTAAGATGGGCCCTGACAGACCCAAGCTGCCCAGCCGGCTGCACCTCGACGCCGTCGAGCCCTACGCCGTGCCGGCGGCCGAGCGCGCCGGTTTGCTGCGCCTCGACGTCAACGAGAACCCCATCGGCGCGCCCGATTTTGTCGTCGAAGCCGTCGTCGCCGCGATGACCAGCGGCCGGATCGCGACCTACCCGATCTACCGCGAGTGGCATCGCGACGCTGCTGCGTGCTTCGGCGTGGGCGCTGACCAGGTGACCTGCACCTCCGGTG
>CALGHC010000539.1 GCA_937915965.1 uncultured Myxococcales bacterium | reverse complement strand
CCGCCTTCGCACGATCCGTGGCCGCTGCAGTCAGCGGGCTGGCAGGCCACCGCGTCGGCGACGCAGTCTGGGTAGCCGTCGTACCCGCCGGCACAGCCGTCACATGCCGGCCCGTCATAGCCGTCGCTGCACTTGCACGCGCCCACATCGCACGCACCGTGGCCGCTGCAATCCGCGGGCTGGCAGGCCACCGCGTTGTTGACGCAGACGCCGCTCGCGCACACGAACTCGCCTACACCGTCGCATTTCGTGCCGTCGTCGATCCAACCGGGGATGCACTGATGACTCGGGTTGCAGAGGTTGCTCGTGCACGCGTTGCCGTCGTCGGGACACTGCGCGTCGTCGATGCAGCCCTCGACGCATTGGCCAGCACTACACACGCCGTCGGGACAGCCGGTGCCGTCCGCCTTGTTGCCCACATACACGCACTTGCCCTCTTGGCAACTCGCCACAACGCAAGGGCCACCGTCCGGGCATTCGGCTGGGAGGCAGGGCTTGGGTTCGGAAACACAGTCGCCATCCAGACAGACCTTGCCAGCCCCGCACTTGATTCCTTGCAGGAAGGTGGCTTCGGCACATTGCTCGTCGACGCCGCATGCGTTGGTTGTGCAATTGTTGCCGTCGTCGCAGCCTTCGTCGGTACATGCGACATCGACGACGAACTTCTTCAATAGCAAGCCGTCGGGCGCGTCGGTGATTTTGCCTTCCTTCGGCCCGCCCGACCAACTGGGCGTGCAGGTGAACGTGCACTTGGTGGCTGTCGCGCAGGCGACCGCAGATAGTGCGTCACAGTCGGCTACCCATGCGGCAATCGTATCTGACAAGCACTTGCCGTTGGCGGTGAAGGTCGTCTTCTGGCCGAGTTTCGCGGTCGTAGGTCCTACAGATGAGACGACAGGGACGCACGTGTCCACGCACTGGCCCGCCGAAGAACACGTCGCGCCGTCTCCACAGCCTGGGCTACACGGCTTGCCGCAGGTGTCCTCGCCACACTGCTTGCCTGTGCAGCCGGTGCAGGCGGCGGGCTCGGCTAGCCAGCCTTCAATGACTTCGAGGAGCCCGTTGTTGGCAGATTCCCCATGAATGGCCGAATGGCCCAAATCGGCGTTGGGCGTGCCTATCCAGGGTGGCTGCCCGGAAGAAACGACAGCCTGTGGCTTGCCTCCGACGAAGGTCAGGTACTTCTCGTGCCCCTGGGGCAGGTCGAGCGACAAAGCCGACGTGATCTCGACCCAGTCATCGTTGGCGTCAACGCCGACATCCTGCTTCCAGCCCGCGACGGCGTAGTAGCGTTCGCGGTGGAGTGCGACCTTGCCTGGGTCGTTGAGCGCGTTGATTTGTTTGCTGCCCTTGACCAGCGAACCCAAGCCTGACTTCAAAGTCAGGCAGACGGTCAGGTCGAATATTTTAGGGGTAGTAAGTATTAGAAGCGCCCCACATGGGTCGCCACGGGCCACCAACCAATCGAAGAGGTGAACGGTGCCGCCGGCGTTGGGCGTGGACACCATCACCACGCGGCCAAGCAGCGTGTCAGCACCATGGTCCTGGACCATCGACCGCAACACCAAGCCACCCATGCTATGACCCACAGCGTCGATCGGCGTCCACGTATCGCAAACGTCCTCGGCGGCAACCTTCAAGACGAACGCAAGGCGAGCAGCGTTCGTCTTCACTGCGAAGCCCGAGGGGTACTGCGCCAAGATGACACTGTGATCGACACCTTCTAGAGCGGCTACCAAGAACTGCATCTCATTGGGGTCCGATAACACGCCGTGCACCACCATCACCGCTCCCGCCTTCGAGCATATGGACGCAATTGGCGTCTTCCCATCGAGGCTACCGAGAACGACGGAATTCAAGACCAGCCGCTTGACGGGCAACGTAGCCAGCACGACGGCAAGTTGGGTCTTTGCCTTCAGGACGTTGGCGCTCTGAATAGCGATGGCAGTGGCTGTCTTGATATCCTCTACGGCTGTCTTGATATCCTCTACCACGGCGTCCTTCACCGCCCCGGCCGCGTACTTGAGCACGACGATCCCCTTCTTCGCGGCATCCACCGTGGCGTGGCCGAGGCTGGCGAACCCTGCGAAGACGTAGTCCAACACGTCCTCCTTCCCAACCGGACTCACCTCAACGGCGAGCCACTCTGGCACGCCCGGCGCAATCGCCCACAGCTGCTGGTCTGCGTTGACTGCCCCATCTGCCGAGGCGGCTGGTCGGAACTGGATCGACACGAATGCCAGATCCAATGGCCCGTTGGCGTTGATGCGAAGCATCGGCAGGGGCATATCCTCAGACGCCTGGACGTATTCGACTTCGACTTCTGTGTCCTTTGCGACGGCCCCCGGCGCCAACCTCACCTTTGCGCCGGCAAGTCCCTCGCTTCCCGGATCCACAACCAAGACGCCGCCAGCCGGGCCGACAACTTGGGTGGTTGCGAGCGCCGAGACCCCATCCGGGGTAGCGTTGACGTCGGCGCTGGCCGAACCGCTCTTTCCCTTGTAGTCCAGCCGCGTCTTCGTCGGCAGCAGCCCCTCGCAGCCCGCGAAGACGGCGAGCACCACAACGACAAGCGCCACATCCGCGCGCCGGCGTCCTCGGAACGCCCCCATCTCTTGAGCTCGCATGCCGTCCTCCCTGCTGCCTGCTGTGGTGTTCGTCATTTCGCCTTCTCCGTCGCTGCCTGCTTGTCCAACTCAGCCCGCCACGCTGGCAATCGGGCCGCGATGCAGTCGTTGCTTCGGTCGACGTCCTTCTCCGCGAGCCCCGACTCGGCGTGGCCGCTGGCCGCGGCACCACCTGCTGGGCCAATCAGGTCCCGCAAGTAGTGGCCCGGCACGTAGCGACTTAGCACGCCAGTCGCAGCGTCCGAGAGCGACAGGACTCTCTGGAGCTGCTTGACGCAGCTATCTGCTGCTCTCGAGACCGAATCCAGTCGGTTGTAGGCATTGTTGGGCGCCGCGCTGCGCGAGATGAGTCGTTCCGGCGCGCACAGCACGTCCAATTCGGCGACGAGGATGACGGGCAGCTGCGGGCCGCGGGGAAACGCGTCGAGGCTGTGCGAGGTCGAGGCGCGTGCCACCTCTCCGAGTCCGGGGGCTGGTGGCGATGATCCGTCGCCACGGGCCCTGGACGACAGGATCACATTTCGCGTGTCGACAGGAGCGCCGGTTGGCGTCAGGAGCGGCCCGAGTTTTCGGAATATGTGGCGGAAATCTGTGTTTGGCAGAGCTTCGTAGTCGTGGGCCAGTGCCTGGCGCGCGGCGCCCCGTGCCGCGTCGAGCGCCATCGCCGCTAGATCGTTGTCGTGCTCGGTTGTTTTCCGATTGGCCAACTCGGCCCGCCACGCGTTCATGCTCCCCTCGACGTAGGCGTCGGTGGGCGGTGGAAGCGGGTCGCAATCTTGAGGGCTGCGGCACGCGACCCGTTCACCGCTGGATGCCTTCAGGGACGCGGCAACGAGGTCTCTCAGGTAGAGACCAGGCACGTAGCGACGCAGCGTGTCCGCCGTCGCAGCCGACAGCGCCCGCTCGGTCCGGAACCGCTCGAAGCACACCTCGGACGCCAGCCAAACTCGTCGCAGTCTGATGAAGCCGACATCGGCATTCGCAGGTATCACGCTCGAGTGTTTTGGCGCGCAGTGTTTGTCCAACGCCTCGATCAGCCCTGCGGTGAGCCGGGGCTCCTCTTGAACCGACGTGGCTCCGGCCGGGCGGACGCACGTGGCGACGCTCGCACGAGGCGCACCTGACGCACCAGAGGCCAGCTTGGAAGGAGCTGCCGAGGCCGCGCACGCCGCCGAGACCGCCTGCGCGGTCATGGGCGCGACCGGCACCGTCGTCGAGGAAGAGGACGACACGCCACTGACGCCACCGCCTCGTGGTGCGAACGTGCTCCGCCAGAGGTCCATGCCGGCGCCGGGCTCGAAGCTGGAGCTGAGCGCTCCAAGCTCATTCTGAAACCTGTTCCCGCAGCTTGCCCAGCAATCGCGCGTGAGGGCGTCGCGGGCTGCCCCGCGCGCCGCCGCCATCGCAACCGCCGCGACATCCTCCCTGACGGCTTGTGTCCGCAATACCTCGGCCCAGCCAGCGCGTCGGTAGTCGATGCACGCGCGCGGCGGCGGCTTGTCGGCCTCGTTGGAGGTTCCCGGCTCCGTTGCGGCACTCGCCAGGTCGTCGCGTTGGCCGCTGCGGGCCGGGTCAACGAGGTCGCCCAGGTAGAGGTCCGGTACGTAGCGTCGCAGTGTCTTGGCGGCGGCGGCAGACAGGGACAACTTGTTGCGGATGCGCACGAAACAGCGTTCAGCGGCAAGCCAGTCGCCATGCAGCTGGGCGAAGGGACCGGCCTGTGAGACGGCCGGAGACCGCGGTTCGAGGGCGGAACACAAGTTGTCCAGCTCGGCAATCATGTTCCTGACGGTAGCTACGTCCGTGAGCGCGCGGTCCCCAACGTCTCCGCGTTCCTCCAGTAACGTGCAAGCCGGCAGAGCCCGCCGCCCCGGTGCATCGGCCTCCTGGCCTTGTGCCGGCGGTGATGCGCCAGTGCGCTGCGCCGCGCTGACAACATGGCCGCCGACGGGCGCGACATCGGCGCCGTGAAGGCGCAGCGCGCTTCGCCAAGTCTTCGACGCGCCCGCCAACTCGGAGATCGACCTAAGCTCGCCGAGGGTTGCCTGATACCGGTCACCGCAGTGTGCCCATACATCGCGAGACAAAGCGGCGATTGCCGCCTCCAGGGCAGCATTCTGCGCACCAATGGCGGCATCCTGCTCTCGAAACTCGGCTTCGTAGATATCGAGCAAGATGACGTCGGCCGCATCCATCAACTCGACGAGCTCCTTCTTGCGGGCAGCGAGCCGGGTTCGCACTTGCTCCGAGCAACGGCGCCCGTAGTCGGCTACGATGTTGGCAAAGGGCTCTCGCCATGCGACGAGCGTTTCGAACGCCGTCGCCGGGTCAGCGAGAAGCTGAGCAAGCCGGTCTTGCTCACGCCTCGCCGCGCAGAACTCCGCACAGATCCCGCCGGCCCGAAACAGCGCTTGCACATCGTCGCCCAATGACGCCCTTGAGTGACCGGACGCCTTCGAGTGACCGGCGGCGACCCATGCCGCGACACGCTCGCCCGTGCAGTCGCCGTCATCACCGCACTCGGTGACCCGTCTCGCGAGCGGCACCAGACCCGCTAGGAGGCACGCTGCGACACGCTCGCCCGTGCAGTCGCCGTCATCACCGCACTCGGTGATCTGTCTCGCGAGAGACACCGGATCCGGTAGGAGGCACGCCGCGGCGCGATGCGCGCTGCTAGCCGCCTCAGCCGCCGCTGGCAGGTCGCACGTGTCGAGCTTGGCCCGGGCCTCGAGCATCCAGTACTCCGGCGTGCTCTCCAGCTCAGGCCGGTCGCGGCGCGCCTGTCGAAGGAATCGCTCGGCGGCGCCCGGCCGATCGGTAGCGAGCGCCGTCGTGGCATAGAGCTCCAGGTGTTCGGCAATACCAACGTCTCGATTTGCTCGAAGCGCTGTCCACGCCGCCTCCGGAACCACGATCTCCAGTGCGGCTCTGGCCATCTGCACGGCCAGCAGCGCGGCAACCTCGGTTGAACGGTCGCAACCGTTTCGTCGTGCTCGGCTGAGCGCATTCAGCATGAAGTACGCTGCATCGGCAGGCTCGGGCAGGTCGGCCGCGACCGCGCCGAGCAGGGCCCAAGAGCGTGCCGTGGACGCGACGGCCAACAGCGCCGGATATGCTGGCGGGGCGGCGCCTGCCTTGTGCTGCCCGTCCCGCACCTGCGCGGAGAGGGCGAGGAAGCAGTTGCGCTGGTTTTCCTCGTCGGCTGCCGCCTGCGCGGCCTTGGCCGCATCGCTGAGATTGGGCGACTCCTCCGTCGGCGGGCGACAGATCCTTGAGAATACCCGGCCCGCGGCTTCGGCGTTGCCGCCCGCGCGAAACGCTGTGTGGTAGCCGTAGACCGCACAGGTAGCGAGCTCTGTCCCTTGGCCGTGGTCGACGGCCTGCACGAAGGCGCGCGCCGCGAGGTGCGGTAGCTGCGCACGCAGCGCGGCGTCGCCCGCGAGTATTCCGGCTGCGGCCCATCGGCGCCTTTCGTGTCGTCCTTCCTTGCCGTCGGCGGGAAGGGGCGATGCTCCTGCGGATGGGTGATCGAATGGATCCAGGCGATTCGGGCCGCCAGCCCAACGGGCGATGCGGCTCCGCGCCGGGCACGCACTGAGGTCCCGCTGGCGCACCGCGTCGGATCCCAGAGACTGCCTGAGCGCCTTCGTGACGTCGTCACTCGTCAACAGCATCCGGAAGGTGCTGGTCGCGATCTCGCCGGGAGCGTCGCCTCGCTCGATGCGCGCCGCGATGGCGGCGACGGTTCGGCTCGCCGGGAGCCCCTTTCGCCCGAATGAGGCGTCGGACGGCGTCGGGCGGTCCAGCGCGAGGTCCAGGACCCGCAGCGCGGCCACGGTATCGGCTGGCGGTCCAATGCCCTTCCCGTCGGCCGGGGTCGCGGCCGTCACAAAGGCCGGCCCGGTCTGCTGGCTGGCAACAAGCAACTGGGTGGGTCTCGATGGGGTGTCGCGCCGCAAGCAGCCATGGTCACGCCGAATCTTGCCGACCAGGTTGAGATAGCGAACCTCGATGGAGGACCCCGAGACGGGGCCGATCGCCACTTGCGCCCCAGATGGAATGACGATGTCGCGACCTGCCGGATTCGCGGAGCCACCAACGACCTGCGTCCCGCTGGCGAGGGCCAGGCTGTTCAAGTCTGGACGCATCCGCAACCTACACGTCTCGCCAAGGGCGACCGTCGCGGTCACCAGCGCGTCTTTGCACGCCGACGTCGCTACCGTCGGGAACGCCCAGTCCAACCCGGGTTGCACGTCGATGTTCTTCAGCGGCGCGATCCACAGGAAACCGTCCGTACCGACGACCGCCCACCAATCCTTGTTGCCTTTGCCGTGCAT
The DNA here is from genome assembly GCA_937915965.1 of uncultured Myxococcales bacterium. Taxonomy (GTDB): domain Bacteria; phylum Myxococcota_A; class UBA9042; order UBA9042; family UBA9042; genus CALGHC01. The sequence goes on along the minus strand of CALGHC010000539.1, from coordinate 1,313 downwards.
CGCGCCGAAGACCGTCAACTCCGTGTTCTTCGGCTTCCTGGTGCGCTGTGGCACGCGATCTCTGGGGCCGGGGGCGGAGATCAGCTCGGTCTCCGCGTTGAGCCTCCCTGGCCAGACCGGCACGCGACACACGCGCTGCAGTCGATTCGTCGCGTACGACTCGTCGATCTGGGCACGCGTCGGTGCGGCGTCCGAACGAGCGATCAGGAGCGGTACGCCCGCCTGGTAGACGAGCAGGCTCTTCGTGCCCGCCCGGGCGCAGGCGTGCAGGCGGGTCCCCGGGGCGAGGTCCGTCGCGGCGGTGACGCGTGTCTTGCCGGAAATCGCCTTTGGTGTCTTGCCGGGCGTCGCCGCGGACGTCTTGCCGGAAATCGGCTCGGGCGGCCCGTCGCGGGCGACGAGGAATCCGACCAGCCCTGCCGCTCCAACCGCGAGCTCGACGCAAGGTCGCGGCGGCCCCACCCGGCACGTCGCGGGCAGAATCGCGCGCAGTCCTGCCGGATTGATCTCGCGGACGTCCCTTGCGGGCAGCCAGACCTCGCGCTCACCGATGAGGGCCGGCTGCCAATCTCGCGCGCATCTTCTTGTCATGTCACCGCAAATCGCGAGGGTCTTGTACTGCGCGACCAACTCCTCCCACTCAAGTCGCTGGATGGGACGACGCGGGCACCCGCGCCCTGTTGGGGGGGCGAAGGCGACGACGTCTTCAGCTTGGGGACTCGGCTTGGCGACCAATTCCGCCAGACGGCAGACAGGCGGCTCCGTTTGATCGCCGCCGCACCGCGCCTGCGCGCTCGCCGAGTCGGGGCTCGTGAGTGTGACAAGGAACGCGGCGCAAAGACCCCACTGCGCTGGTCGCCGTGCCATCGCGTTGCATTCGTCACCGTGTCGGGGAACTTCGCGCCTCATCGTCATCGCCCATCGGCACTGAAATCGGCTGCGGCCTGCTTCGCGTCGCTGGCAATGCGGTCTCGGTACTCGGCGCGCGCGTCGTAGTAGTGCCAGAGCACGGCGACGCCCGCCAGCAGGAGCGGGATTCCGCTGGAGAGAGCCGCCACGGCGACCTCTTGATTCCGGTCGGACTGATCCAGGAGGTAGTCGCGCTCAGCCGGCGCGGCGCCCTTCGCCTGGCCGCGACGGTCGCCGGCAAGGTACAGATGGCCTGAACCCAACGCTGCGCCCGCTGCGCCGGCGGCCATGCCAGCTATTCCGCCAATGAGCCACGCTTCGCTGGGACCAGTGCGGTCCAGGCCGTCGTCATGGCTGTCCGCGAAGACGAGCCCGCAGGCCGGGGCCGTATTGGCCGAGCACTG
>CALGHC010000538.1 GCA_937915965.1 uncultured Myxococcales bacterium | reverse complement strand
GGATCGCAGGGATCGCAGGGATCGCCGGGATCGCCGGGACCGCCGGGACCACCGGGACCGCCACCTCCAAGCGCTTCGTCGAGATGGGCATCGCCGAACAGGACATGGTCTCGTTCGCCGGCGGCCTCGCGCTGGCGGGACGGCTGCCTGTCGTCCACACCTACGCCGCGTTCCTCGCGCGCGCCATCGAGCAGATCCGCCTCAACCAGATCGACGGCGCGCGCGTCATCCTCGCCGGTCACTACGCCGGCTTGGGCTACTACAGTGACGGCAAGACCCACCAGAGCCTCGACGACGTCGGCCTGATGCGGGCCATCGCCGGCCTGCCCGTCTTTGATCCGGTCGATAGCCGCCAGGCACGGGCGCTGCTCCGCTGGGCCGTCCGCCACGCGCCGGCGGGTGTCTATTTCCGTTTGCGCCGCATGGGCGTCGGCCTCGACACCGAACCGTTGCTGGCCGCGGCCGCGCGCGCCGAGGACCAAGCGACGAGCCTCGCTGCCCTGACCCGGCCGATGGTGCTGGGCGACGACGGCGGCGCGGGCTGCTTTGTAGCGATGGGGCCCCTGGCGACCCGCCTCGCGCTGGATACACAGGCGACGGCCGGCCTCGGCGACTGGCCGGTGCTGGTCCAGAGTGTGATCTGCGACGAGCCGGAGCTGCACGCAGCGGCAGACCTGATCGGTCAACGACGGCGCATCGTCACGATTGAGGATGGTCATCACGCGACGGGTCTGCACGCCTGGGTATGCGCATTGCTCGGCCGAGTCGGCGCGGGCGGCTGCCGCGTCGAGCCGGTGTCGGTAGAGGGCTTCGGGCCGAGCTTTCGCACCTACGAAGCATGCGCGCGCCACCACGGCTTCACGGTCGAGGCGACGCGGCGTGCTGCCGGCCTCGGGTAGACGCCGCGCTCGTCGCCCGGCCGCAGCTGCTTGGGTCGCGGCCGCGCGCGGCTGCTTGATTTGCCCCGGCCCGCGGCGGCGTCAATTGCCCAGGCGCGCGGCAAGGGACTCTCCAGCCCGCATTGCCATCGCCATGATCGTCAACTGCGGATTCACCCCAAGCGAGGTGGGCACGGTGCTGCCGTCGGCGACGTAGATGTTGTCGGTGCCGAAGACGCGGTGGTCGAAGTCGACGACACCCTCTTGAGCGGACCGCCCGGGGCGACAGGTACCCAAGGGGTGGGCGCCGAGCAGGTTGAAGTCCAACGCCGCCACCGGCGCCGTGGCCAGGGCGCGGGCCTCCGCGATGCAGCGGACGACAGGACGGACGCCAAAGCCCGTCATCACCTCGCTGGCCCCGCCGCGCAGCATCACCTCGGCGAGCAGGGCTGCGCCGCGCAGCAGGCGAACGCGGCTCTGCTCCTCGAGGTCGTAGCGGATCACCGATCGGCCGGCGATCGGCCGATGCACCCGGCCTACCCCGCCGTCGCGGACCATGAAGCCAAACTGGGCGGTGCGATCGTGGGCGTCCATCCAGCGACCGAGCGCGGCGCCGGTCAAGGGGAAGTTGGCGGCGGCAAAGTGGGGTGGCATGTAGACGCCCTCGAAGACGAGCTTCGGGTCGCCGTGCCCCCCCATCCAGCAGCCCTGGGGCACCGCGTTCCACGGGGCAATCGGCGCGTCCATCATGCCAAAGACGCCCATACCGGGATGAAGCGACAGGTTGCGACCAAGCCAAGGCAGACGCAGGCCGTTGTCGAGCAGCAGCGCGGGAGTGATCAAGGTGCCGCACGAGATCACGACCGCATCGGCGCGGATCTCGACGCGATGGGCGACCCCATGGCCATCGACTCCGCGCGCCTCGATGCCGACCGCCCGACGGCCGCGTTGCAAGATCCGCGTGGCCCGCAGCCCGGTGACCAGCTGAGCGCCGGCGCGCAGGGCGCGCGGGATCCACGAGACGTTGGACGAGCGTTTTGCGTCGGTTGGGCAGCCGAGAATGCAGGTGCCCTGGCCGTCGCAACCGGGCGCGTCGCGGGGGAGAGGTCCGTGTTCGAGACCAAGCGCGTCCGCGCCGTCGCCAATCAGGGTCGCGACACGGCCGAGGTAGCGCGCCTCGGACGGCGCGACGCCGAGCTCGGCCTCGACCCGATCGAGCCAGCCGGCGAACGTGTGCGGTTCGAAGGCCGCGGGCATGCCAAGGTCTTCGCGCCAACTGCGCAGGACACCGTCGGGGGTGCGCAGGCAGGTGCCCGAGTTGACCGCGGTCGTGCCGCCGACCATTCGGCCCATCGGGATGGATATCGGCGGTCGACCGGCGGTGAAGGTCATGCCGCGGTCGCGATAGAGGCGACTCATGCGCTCGCCGGGGTCGCCGTGGAATGCCTCGCGTCCGTGCAGGCCGCCCTCTTCGACGATCAGGACGGCGACACCGCGCTCGGCCAGCGTCGCGGCGATGGCGCCGCCGCCGGCGCCGGTGCCGACAACGACGACCTCGGCCTCGAGGCGGCAGTCAGCGGACAAAGCGGCAGAGTCCGTGACCTGGGCCATCCAGCGAGCGGCGGGTTCGCGGCGCGGCTGCGGGTGGTCCGGGTAACCCACAGCGACCAGATAGTCCGGGCGACTGAAGTGGCCGGTGAGGATCGGCGCGAGAAGCAGGTCGATGACCCGGCGAAGACTGCGACCACGGCGCAGCTCGCCCGGCGCCGTCCACGCGCCAAGCAGCTGCCGGCCACTCTCGGCAGAGAGATCCGCAAAGGCCTGACCGGTTCGCAAACGGACGGCGAGGTCAAACGCTTGCAGGGCCGACCACCACAGCGCAGGCGAAGGCGCCGGCAGGCCGGCCACCTGCGCCAGAGCGCGCTCAACGGTCTCGGCGTCGGCCGCCGGGACGCGACCGACTGCCTCAATCGCGGCGTGGCAGAGCGCCGTGAGCGTGGCGCGATCGCGAACGGAGAGCCCCGCAGCCGCCGGCGTGGACGCCGCCGCGGGCGGGTCGCCGGACGCCTCCAGGTCGAGACGGCGCAGCGAGGTCGATGGCCAGAACGATGCTGCGAGGGCCGGCCCCTCGGCGAGGTCGAAGCGCAGGACGCCGCTGGCGATCGTCAAATCGGCGCGCTTTAGTTTGACGTGCAGCGTCGTCATGGTCGCCGCCAGACGAGTGAACCGCAGGTGCTTGTGCCCGACGAGACGCAGCGGCTCGCCGTCGGGGTCAGCGAAGGTGAAGTCGTAGGTCAGGCGGCGCGCGGGGAAGGGCAAGATGACCAGGCGTCCGACCAAGGGCGCGTGGTCGGCCCACGGACCGCCATGAATGACCCCGCTGAGGCGCGTCTCGCCGGTCGCGATCAGTCCACCGACCGGTGAGGCCTCGACCTGAACCGAGAAGTCGAGCGCGTGAGCACAGCCATCGACGCCGGACAGCTCGCCGCGCATGGTCTCGAAGAAGGAAACACCCGTTGTGAAGGAAACAGCCATTGTCGGCTCCTGGAGGCGCGAGCGATGTCGGCCGATGCTCCGTGTGGACCTGCCCGGTGTCTGGACCTGCCCGGCCTGTGGACCTGCCCGGCGCGCCAGGCCGGCCGGAGGGCGCGGCATACGCTCAGGCATCGGCTGGGAAGCGGGCGTCGAAGGTCTGCCGCTGCAGCTCGAAGGCTGCGCCATGGTCGCTGTCGCAACCAAAGCCGTCGGCGTTGCGGGGGTTGATGCGCAGCGAACAAGCAGCCAGCTTGCTGTTGAGACAGGCGATGGCGCCGCCTGCTTGCGCCGACTTCGGATAGGCGAGGCAGACGAGATCTTCGCCGCGGGCGTTCAGGGTCAGGGTCGCTTCGCCCGCCGGGCCGCGCATCCGCAACCTCCAGGAGAGGTCGTCGAGGTCGCTGCGCTGCCGCCACAGATCGATCAGGGCATCGAATCGCCACTCTTCGACGCCGCGACGAACGACCAGAACGGACACCCGGGGGCTCACGACCGGCCCGATGCGGATCTGGGCGGTCAGCGCCTCGACCACACAATGTGGCTTTCCCGCGCCGTCGTTGAAGACGCACTGCGCCCAAACGAGGTCGTGCGGCTGTTCCAGGCCCCAGTTGTGACCCTGGCTGCCGATCCAGCCGTTGATGTCGATCGTCTCGTCGCTGGTAGCGCCGCCAACTGTCACGGCTCCGGAGACCACAAGGACCGGCGCCGGCGTGACCGTCTTCGAGCGGGGGAATGGCCCATCGAGCAGGGCCGCGCTGCGCAGCATCGCCAGGGGCGCGCCGAGGGGACCAGGGACTGCCTGCCAGTCGAGCTTCCAGGCGACATCGCCGCCGCGACTGCCGAGCTGGCCCTTGGAGGCGCCGGCGCCGACGCCGAGGTCGAATTGGCAGTCGCCGACCGTGAGCGCGACCGGCTCGGTGCCCACGAACGCGGCCGGCAGAGGCACGGTCGCGCGGCCCGCGCGCCGCATGCCCGTGTCGCCGTCGATGAAGACGAACCAGGCCTCGGCGACGGGCGCCGCGCCAATGCGGGCGAGCAGCGTCGCCTTCAACCACAGGGCCTGGCGGGCGGTGGGATGATTGGCCCGCAAGAACCAACTCTCGACGTGGCCGCGACCGCCGTCGGGCACGAATCGTGAAGTGTTGGGTCCGATC
>CALGHC010000537.1 GCA_937915965.1 uncultured Myxococcales bacterium | reverse complement strand
GCCTCCAAAGCGGCCAGCGGCGACGAGCGCGCCGAGGCCGAGCGCCGCTGCCAGACCTGGCGCTCCGGCGCAGCTGCGGCCCCCCGGCAGCCGTAAGCCGCGGTGGACATCCGTCCATCCTCTTCCGCGGTAGAACCACATCCTCTTGCGCGGTAGAACCACGCAGCCCGGCGCGGCCCTCTTTCGAACCCCTTCCATCGCTCTGGTTGACCGCGCCCGCGCCTCAAAACGAGCGCCGCCGGTGGTCCCGTCGCCCTTGAAGAGGGGCAGCGGAGCCACCGGCGGCAAGATTGCTCGCAGCTGGGTTGGCGCGGGTTGCCGCGCGGCAGCTGCTGGCTACTTCTGGTGGCAGGTCTTGCAGGCCTTGATGTTCTTGTCGCCGACCTTGCCGACCTTGGTGTGGCACTTCTTGCAGGCGTCGTGGAAGATCACGGTCTTCTGGTCGTACTTGTCGCCCTTCTTGGTGGCGAAGAACGGCGCCTTCTTGCCGCCGTGCTCCTTTTGGGCGGTGCCCTCGGCGACGTGACAGGCGCTGCACTTCTGTACGTCCTTGACGGTCTTCGGCTCGCCCTTGAGCGTATGGTGGCAGGTCTTGCAGGCGATCGCCTTGTCGCCGACCTTGAACTCGGTGGCGTGCTTCTTGTGGGGGAACTTGACGTCACCCTTCTTGCCGTCGATGTACGAGAGCTTGATGTCTTCCTTGTTCTTGGGGATGTCGAGCGCGGACACCAGGCCGGCGACAGCCACAAGGGCGAGGGCGAGGCCGCTGATCCACACGAGCTTGTTGGTCTTCCACATTGCTTTCTCCTTGCCTTTCCGATTCTGTCCGCGCTCGATCGTCCCGTCGGTCGGTCCGGTTGGGCTGCGGTCCTGTAACGCCACTCTCTCCAGTCGAGGTCGAGCGCAGAGGCATCGGGCCCGGGCCTTTTGCCGTGCTCCGGCTGCTCCGGCTGCGTTGGCTCGTCGGCCTGTGCCGCCGGCCTCAACCGCCAGACGGACGAGTGATACATCTGATTCATTCAAGCCGCAAACGCACCTGTTTATCTGGGATGGCCAACCCGCTTTGACTTCACCGTTTGGACGCGGTTTCGATGGGCGCGGTCTCAGTGAACTGCCGCGCTGCGCACGGGCATCGGCTTGAATCGACGCGCAAATACCAGATCGCTCGGAGGCGAAGCACCGCGCGTGCGCCGGAACGGGGGCAGGCGCCGGGCAACGGCCGTCTTTGATCGCGGCAGTGGCCGCCTGGGCCTCGGCGTGCGAGCATGCCGACGCAATACGCGCGGCGGGTGCGCACGCTTGATCAGCCGCGGCAGTCAATCGGAGGTGCCATGCTGCCCCGGCTCGCTCGCATCGGTTCGCGTCTCACGACGTGGACGATCCGCTGGGTCCCAGACGCCTGGGTCATCGCCCTGGGATTGACCGGCGTAGTCTGGCTGCTCGCCGTCTTTGGCGCCGACGCCCCCCCCTTCATCGGCGACACCCCCCTTGGTGTTTGCGAGAAGACTCGCAGTTGTGGAGCCTTCGATGCCTGGTCCGGCGGGCTGTGGCGCCTCCTGACGCTGACCTCGCAGTTCGCCCTGGCGCTGGTCGCCGCACACGCATGCGCCAGCTCGCGCATGCTGTACCGCCTCATGGATCGCCTCGCCCGCCTGCCAGATTCGGACCGGCCCCGCCAGGCGATCGTGCTCATGGGGCTGTTCTCGGTCGGCACTGCCTGGCTGAACTGGGCAGTGAACATCGTGATCTGCGCGACTTTTGTGCCGATCATCGCTCGGCGCAACCCCAAGGTCGACTTCCGCCTGCTCGTCGCGACCGCCTACGTTGGCCTGGGTGCCGTCTGGCATGGCGGTCTATCCGGGTCGGCGCCGCTGATCGCCGCGACACCCGACAACTTCCTCATCAAGCAGCAGATCCTCAGCGAGCCCCTGCCGATCTCCGCGACCCTCTTTCACCCCTTCAACCTCATCTACATCGCCATCGTCGCTGCCGTCGCCGTGGCCCTCGCGGTCGCGCTGCATCCCGCGGCAGAAGACGCCCAACCGCTATCGGTCGAGCGCGCCGAGGCGCTGCTGCGAGCGCCCGCGGCGGCGCCCGATCCAGCGGGACTGCGGCCCGCCGAGCGCATCGACCGACTCAGGCTGCTGTCCTTGACGGCCGGCTGCATGCTGATCGCCTGGTTGGTCGTGCGCTTCATGCGTCAGGGCGTGTCCGCTTGGGACATCAACGGCTACAACGCCGCCTTCTTGGGCCTCGCGCTGGTGCTGCACGATTCGCCGCGTACCTTCCTCGACGCCTGCGCCGACGGCGCGCGCAACGCTTGGGGCGTCATCGTCCAGTTCCCGTTGTACGCGGGCATTTTTGGCCTGATGACGATGACCCCACTGGCGGAACGGATGACAGATTGGGTCTCCTCGGTCGGCTCGCGCGGCAGCTACCCGCTGGTCGTCTATGGGCTCTCTGCCGTGATCAACTACCTGGTCCCCTCCGGCGGTTCGCAGTGGGTGATCGAGGCGCCCTACATCCTCGCCGCGGGCGCACACCACGGCCTCCCTCACGCGGCGACGACCCTCGCCTTCGCGTACGGCGACATGTCGACCAATCTGATCCAGCCGTTCTGGGCGATCCCGCTGATGAGCGTCACTGGGGTCTCTTTTGGCCAGATCATGGGCTACTGCCTCCTCATATTTCTCGCCTGTACGGCCGTCAGCAGCGTCGCGATGGTGTTGATGCCGCTGTTCTTCTGAGAGACATCTGAGAAGCACGGGGCGGGCAATCGGTGGCTACAGCCTCGCGTCGCGACCCGACTCCTGCTCGACAGCGGCGCTCCGGCGCGGCATACCCTGGCGATGATGACTCAGAACTCCGTGAACCCCGCCCCCACCTCGTCCTCCCCGCCGCGCCCCGTCGGACGCCTCGCCGCTCTGTGGCAGAAATATGGCCTGATCGTCGTGGGCAACATTGTATTCTTCTTGCTTCTCTACTTCTTCAGCTACCGCCCCCACAACGCCGAAGCGCGAGCTAGCGAGCTGTTGCAGCTCGCCCAGAATCAAGAGACAGATGCCCGCCTCGAGGCCGCCGAGGTGTTGTACGGCAAGCTCATCGCCGACTATCCAGATACGCGCGCAGGCGAGGTCGCCAGCGAGCGCCTGCCGGGCGTATTGGAGCAAAGATCAGCCCGCGAGGCCGCCGCCCGCCGGCGCGTGCCGCTACCGCCCCAGCCGTTCGACTGGCGCAAGCTGCTCGACAAGGAGCCGGCCTGGGCCGTCGCCGGCGTGCTCGCGGACCGATGGCCGGAGGTGGACGACAGCGCGAGGGAGCGCTACCTGGTCGCGCTCGATCGCTATGTGGAGCTTGCCTTCGCCGCCGGATTGCAGCGCGACAGCCTCGCCCGCCACAGCGCCTTTGCCACCGGTGTCCTGCGCAGCCGCTACCTCGACCTTCACGGCCACTGCCGTGTGCAGGGCGACTGGGTCTATGACGACGTCGCGATCATCAACGACAACCTCTTCGCGTGGCACAACGTGGTCGTCGACGTCGCTGTTGGCCAGGGAGACGATCGCAGCGAAGCCGCCGTGCGCGCGGCCGAGGTCGGCGCTGCTGCTGCGCTGCCTTTGACGGAGCTGCGGGTGAGCAAAGATGGCGGTTTTGTGCACTGCCGTCTGCGGGTCAAAGCCGACGAAGGCGAGCTGCTGCGCGACCAACGCCTGTAGGCCGCGCGGGGCGACTGAGCGATCTGGCGCGCCGGAACGCCTCCAGTTGGTCTGATCGCTCTCGCGCCGCCGCCACCACGGTCAACCGTCGCGCCCGCGACCGGGACGATGGCCACGCGGCCTGGTGGTGCGCGGCGTGGCCTGCGGCTCGAGATCGAGTAGACTGGCGAAATGAGAGAGGCGGGGAACCGAGTTGCCATCATCTGTCTGGGCAGCCTCTGCGCGGTCGCAGCTTGCGGCACGGGCGACGTGGCCCTCACCGGACCAGGGGCGGCCAACGACGCCGTCGTGTCGGCGGACAGCGCGTTTGGCGCCGACGCTGCTGGCTACGACCTCGACGTGGCCGCCGACCTGATTGGTGCGCCTGACATCGATGGTGGCGACGTCGCGGGGGATAGCGGTGACACGTCGATCGAGGACGTCGCCGAAGGTGTCGGCGGCGAGGACGTCGCACCTGGCGATGCCATCGACGCTGTCGACGTTGCCGACGTTGCTGACGTCGCCGACGCCGGGTCGAGCGCCGACGGCGCCCTCCTGGATGCACTCGTGGACGCTGCCGGCGACTCTGCTGGCGACTCTGCTGGCGATGCCGCCGTCGACTCTGCTGCCGACTCTGCCGACGCTGCCGACGCTGCCGACTCTGCTGCGGACGCGGTGGTCGATGCTGTGAGCGATGCGCCGGACGCAGCCGCCTCAGCGGACAGCGACTCCGACAGCGACGACGCAAACGCAACCGATGTGGGCGCCGGAAGCGACGCGGCTGCGGACGACCTCGGGCCGGTTGACGGTGCCGCGGTCTCTGACACGGACGGCGACGACGTCGAGGGCGACGCGGCCGAGCCGGACATCTGGACTGGCGTCGGCGAAGGCTGTCCGGTCGGCGCGTCGCTGGCCGCCTACGGCTGCCTCGCCGCTGGCGCCTGTACGGGCACGGTCAAGCTCGATTGTTCGGGGCCAATGGTCCTTTGTGATCACAGCGAAGTGCCCGGCTACCAGGCCTACGAGAAGAGCTGCGATGGCGTCGATAACGACTGCGACGGCAAGACCGACGCCGGCCTGCTCAAGCCGCTGGCCACTGGTTTCCCCGACGAAGGTGTGTGCCTCTTCGCGCGCAAGGTCTGCAAGGGTGCTGCCGGCTGGCAGGAGCCGACATGGGCGGAGATCGATGGCTACCAGCCGGTCGAAGCCAGCTGCGATGGTCTCGATAACGACTGCGATGGAGTCATTGACCTCGACATCGTCGGCGCCGCTGGCATCGGCAATGGCAAGGGTGTGTGCGCAGGCATGACCCAGATCTGCTACGCCGGCACCTGGACCGACCCGCCGCCCACCGCTCAGCCCGGCTACGAGATCGTCGAGGTGAGCTGCGACGGCCTCGACAACGACTGCGATGGCCTGACCGACGAAGATATCGTCGCTTCTGCCCCCGACGCCGTCACGGAAGTGACGGTCAAGGACCAGGGCGTCTGCGCGGGAGCGCTGCCCGTGTGTGCCGGCGGCAAATGGGTCGAACCCGATTACGCCGCCTGGACCGCTTCCTTGCCGGGCGCGGTCGGTTCGACCTTCGAAACGACCGAGACGACATGCGAAGGCCTCGACAACGATTGCGACGGCTTGACCGATGAAGACCTCGACGCGCCGCCGGCCGATCTGGTCGCCGGGGTCTGCTTTGGTCAGGTCAAGGTCTGCAAGGGTCTCGTCGGCTGGAAGGAGCCGTACTACTTCTCCGTCAAGTTCTACAGTCCGTTGGCTGAGGTGCTCTGCGACGGAGTCGACAACGACTGCGATGGGGCTACCGACGAGGACGCCGCCTGCCCGCTGTGGCAGATCGGTGGCGCTGGCCGTGGCCACATCGCGCTGTCGCCGGACGGCAAGCAGCTCGCCTGGGCCTCGCTGACGGGCGTGCACCTGATCGACACGGCCAGCGGGCTGACCCTTGGCCACCACTTTGATCACGGCTACGAGGTCAATGACCTGGACTGGTCTGGCGATGGCAACTGGCTGGCGAGCGTCGGCCGCATCGACGTCCTGCGGGTTCGCCCGCCGTTCGGGCCGGGAAAGGCCGTCAGCGACCAGTTCTACGGCACCGAGTGGTTGGCTGTCGCGCTTTCGGGCGACGACAGCCAGGTCGCCACCGCCGACGTCAACGGCGTCGTGCGGGTTCATGTGCTGTGGAATGGCAAGATGACCCACTTCTGGAAGGAGCATCTGCTGCCGGTCCGCGCCCTGGCGTGGGTGCGTGCGGGCGAGTTCGCCCACAAGCAGGTCGCCAGCGCTTCGGACTCGGGTTTCGTGTTGTTGTGGAACACATTCGATGACAAATACGCGCAGCTCACCGCCTTCAAGGGTCCGGCGGTCGCCCTCGCCGCTGACCCGACCGCGCCCCGAATCCTGACCGCAGGCGGCGACCTCGAGCTGCGTCTCATCGACACCTCTTCGGGAAAGCAGACCGCCAGCTTCGACAGCTTGAGCGCGATGCCGGCCGGCGTCGCCTTCCACCCTGACGGGAAGGGCGTCCTTGCCGCGCAGATCGACGGTGTCGTGCGCCGTTGGCCGCTTCCCGAAGTGGGCGCGCCCGCCAAGGTCGTAGCGGTCGCGCAGATCTGGCCGGCGCCGCCCGGCATGCTGCCGGGGGACACAGCCCGCGACGTGACCGTCGCCCCGGACGGCAGCGCAATCTACGTTGGCTTCACGCGCTCGGGGCCCTGGCATCTCGACCCGGTCGGTGGCAAGTGGTCCATGTTGGGGGCCCGCCACGTCGGCGGCGTGCGCAGCCTCGCCGTGCGCCCCGACGGTGCGGTCTTCGCCACGGGCGGCGACGACAGCGACGTGCGTCTGTGGGAGACCGTCACCGGCGACCACGCCTTGCAGCTCAAGGCCCACTCGGCCGCCGTTCCGGCGCTTGATTTTCGTCCAGGATCGCCCGCCGGTAGCGGCGTCGGGGTCCCCGATCTGGCGTCCGCGTCGTTCGACGGAAGCGCCCGATTCTGGCGCCTGATCGAGGCCGAGGGTGGCGCTCTCTCTGCCTTGAACCTCGCGACATTCGGCTTGGGAGGGCCGTGGCCCGAGGACTGCCGTTTCGCCGCTGATGGCAGCTGGCTGTGGCTGTCAGGGGGGCACTTCGCGGTCGCCGTTGGCGCCGAGGCGCCCCTCCTCGGCAGCAAGCTGCTGACCCTGACGACCGGCTTTGGCAACGTCGTTGAGTCGGTTCGCCCGTCTCCAGA
>CALGHC010000536.1 GCA_937915965.1 uncultured Myxococcales bacterium | reverse complement strand
CGATGTTGTTGACCGGAGATAACGCGGCGGTCGCCGCCCGGGTGGCCGCCGAGGTCGGCATTGCCGCCTCCGACGTCATTGCCGGGGTATTGCCGTCGGAAAAAGCCGACGCGATCAGCGCACTGCAGGCCCGCGGCCATCGGGTCGCGATGGTCGGTGACGGTGTCAATGATTCGGTGGCGCTGGCGACCGCCGATATCGGGATGGCGATGGGAACAGGGACCGATGCGGCGATCGAGGCCGGCGACATCACCCGCGAGGGCTTCGCCAAGGCCGTCGCCGGGCTGAAGGACTGGAACGGCGGCGGGCTGATTCAGCCGATCGATCTGAGCGCCTTCCCCTACGTGACCGGCACCCGCACCCGCGTGCTCAAGCCAGACATGGCGGGCGCGACCTGGACCGAGGTGGCGCCCTACGCCGAGCCACAGACCTAGGCAGCCGCCTTACATGCTCGAAATCGCAAACCTGGAGGTCGTCTACCACTCGGTGGTGCTCGTGCTGAAGGGTGTCAGCCTCAAAGTACCCGAGGGCAGCATCGTCGCGCTTCTCGGCCCCAATGGGGCCGGCAAGACGACGACCTTGCGGGCACTGACCGGGCTGCTCGATATCCACGACGGCGACATCACCAAGGGCAGCGTCCGCTGGCAGGGCGAGGATCTCGGCGAGCTCGGCGCTGCGGCCATCGTCCGACGCGGCATCGCCCAGGTAATGGAAGGGCGGCGCATCTTCCCCGACCTCAGCGTCGAGGAGAACCTGATCGCCGGCGGCTGGACGCGCTCCAAAGCAGAGATCGGCGCGGCGATCGAGGGCTTCTACGACCGCTTCCCTGTGCTGGGTGAGCGACGGCGACGACAGGCCGGCTACCTCTCGGGGGGAGAGCAGCAGATGCTGGCGATCGCCCGCGCGCTGATCAGCAAACCCCGGCTGCTCTTGCTCGACGAACCCTCGCTTGGCCTCGCGCCCAAGGTGGTCGCCGAGGTGGGCGCGATGATCAAGGCCATCAACGCCGAAGGGGTCTCGATCCTGCTCGTCGAGCAGAACGCGGCGCTGGCGCTTGAACTGGCAGACCACGGCTACGTGCTTGAGAGCGGCCGAATCGTCATCGAGGGCAGCGCCACCGAGCTGCGCGCCGACCGCGACGTGCAGGAGTTCTACCTGGGCCTGGGCGGCCACGCAGAGCGCTCGTTTCGGGATGCGAAGCTCTACCGCAGGAGGCGACGATGGCTGTCGTAGCGGCCCCGAGCGAGCGCCCGGTGGTGCTCTCCCTCGACGGCATCAGCCTGGCCTTTCGCGGCATCGTCGCCCTCGACGACGTCTCGCTGCAGATCTACCAGGGCGAGCGCCTGGCCATCATCGGTCCCAACGGCGCGGGCAAGACGTCGCTCTTCAACTGCATCAGCGGCGTGTACCGTCCGCAGAAGGGTCGGATCATCTTTGAAGGCCGGGACATCACGGCGCGGCCGCCGCATCGCGTCACCGCGCTGGGCGTCGGCCGCATGTTCCAGAATCCGGCCCTGTTTGATCACCTGACCACCCTGGAGAACCTGCTCCTGGGTCGCCACCACCTCGTTAGCAGCACCTGGCTTCACGACCTGGTCTGGCTGGGGCGCACCCGCAGCGAGGAGATCGCCCATCGCGGCGCCGTCGAGCGGATCATCGAGCTGCTCGACCTCGAGGCAGTCCGCAAGACGCCGGTGGGGATCCTGCCCTATGGCGTGCTCAAGCGGATCGAGCTGGGTCGTGCGCTGTGCATGGAACCCAAGCTGCTGCTACTCGACGAGCCGGCGGCTGGCCTCAACCAGGAAGAGACCGAAGATCTGGCTCGCTACCTGCTCGACATCGAGGAGGAGCTGGGCATCACGCAGGTGCTGATCGAACACGAACTGCGCTTCGTGCTCGACCTCTCTGATCGCGTCGCCGTGCTCGATTTCGGCCGGAAGATCGCCGAGGGCACGCCCGCTGAGATCGCCAGGGACCCCGCCGTCATCGACGCCTACCTGGGTGGCACCAGCGCGGAGGCCGGTTGATGGCCCGCCCCGCACCCCAGCGGCCCTGGTCCGAACCAGGCGGCGACCCGCAGCTGGGCACCACCCTGCCCGGCCGGGTGCTGGCCCATGCCGCCGCGCGCCCGCTCGCCATCGCCCTGCGCGAGAAGCACGAGGGCGTCTGGCGTGGCATCACCTGGGCCGAGTACGGCGCGCAGATCGCCGCCGTCGGGCACGCCCTCGCCGACCTCGGCGTCGGCGTGGGCGACCACGTCGCCATCCTCAGCGACAACCGGCCCGAGTGGCTCTTTGCCGACCTGGGCAGCCAGGGCATCGGCGCGCGCGCGGTCGGCGTCTACCAGACCAACCCGCCCGCCGACGTCGCCTACGTGCTCGAGCACAGCGGCGCGCGGGTGCTCTTCTGCGAGGATCAGGAACAGGTCGACAAGGCGATCGAGATCGCCGACCAGACCCCGTCGGTGGCCAAGATCATCGTGTTCGAGCCACGCGCGACGCGCGGCTACGCCGACGCGCGCTTGCAGACCTGGAAGCAGTTCCTCGCCCGCGGCCGCGAGCTGGCCGCGCAGCAGCCGAGCTGGTTCGAGGCCCAGGTCAAGGCGGTCGACGCGAGCGCGCCAGCGATGGTCGTCTATACCTCAGGCACCACGGGCCAACCCAAGGGCGCGATGCTGTCGAGCGCCAACGCCATCGCCCTGCCCGACGCGCTCCTGGCGATGCTCGGCGCCGGTCCCGACGACGCCATCTTGAGCTACCTGCCCCTGTGCCACGTCGCCGAGAAGATCTTCAGCCTCTTCGTGCCCCTGGCCTGTGGCTGCACGGTCCACTTCGGCGAGGCCATCGAGACAGTCCAGGAGGATCTGCGCGAGGTCTCGCCGACCATATTTCTGGGCGTGCCGCGCATCTGGGAGAAGGTGCACTCGTCGGTGAATCTGAAGATCCAGGACGCGTCTTGGCTCAAGCGCACGCTCTTTGGCGTCGCCTCGCGCCGCGGCCGTCGAATCGCAGCGCGGCGGCGCCAGGGCGCCATGACGATCGTCGACCGCCTGGTCTGGCGCATCTGCGACCTGCTGATCTTCCGCCCCCTCCAAGAGCGCCTGGGCCTGCGCCGCTGCCGACTGCCGGTCACCGGCGCCGCGCCGATCTCAGCCGATCTGCTCGCCTGGTTCCACGGTGTCGGCGTGCCGGTGATCGAGGGCTACGGCCAGACCGAGTGCGCTGGCGTCTCGCACCTCAACCCGCCCGACCGACCGCAGCTCGGCGCGGCGGGACGCGTGATCCCCGGTTTTGAGCATCGCATCGCCGCCGACGGCGAGATCCAGGTCCGCGGCCCACACGTCTTCTGTGGCTACCTCGACGACGCAGAGGCGACGGCCAACACCGTCGACGCCCAGGGCTGGCTGCACACCGGCGACATCGGCGTCCTCGACGACGACGGCTTCGTGCGCATCACCGGCCGCAGCAAGGAGATCATCATCACCGCGGGCGGCAAGAACCTCTCCCCCGAGAAGATCGAAAACGCGCTCAAGACGAGCGTCTACATCCGCGAGGCGGTGGCCATCGGCGACCGCAGGAAGTTCATCGGCGCCCTCATCCAGATCGACCGCGAGGCCGTCGGCGACTACGCCCAGCGCCAGGGGGTTGCCTACACGTCCTTTGCTGATCTGGCGGCGCAGGACGCGGTGCAGAAGCTCATCGCCAGCGAGGTGGCCGAGGCCAACG
>CALGHC010000535.1 GCA_937915965.1 uncultured Myxococcales bacterium | reverse complement strand
TCGCGTTGAAGAAGGCCGAGGCGATGTACTTCTCGGTGATCGACGCGACCTCCGCCGGTCAGGGTCGCGCCTTCGCTGCGGCCTCGGCGTTCAAGGTCGGCATGCTGTACTTCCGCTTCAAGGAGGACCTCTTCAACGCGCCCAAGCCGCCGCTGCTGGTGCGGTTGTGCGACAACCAGGGGATCTGCGAGCCGCTCGAGCAGTACACCAAGGTCATCGAGGAGTTTGCCTCGCCGATCGAGGAGCAGAGCCTCGTCGCCCTGCGCTCGGCGATCAACGTGGCGCACAACCTTGGCGTCTACAACAAGTGGTCCCGGCTCGCCGGCGAGTACGCCGCCCGGGTCAACCCGGCCGAGTACCCGACGATCGAGAAGGACCCCAACCTGCCGATCGCGACGACCGCGCTCGACTCGAACAAGGCGACCGACACCTCGACGTCGGCGGCCTTCATCATGCGTGCGCGCCGCGGCAAGTTCACCGTGTCGTACAAGCCCGAATCCGTGGGCGAGCAGAAGTAGTCGGTCGCCCTGCGCGATCGGACCGCCCCCACCCACGAGAACCGAGGACCGGACGATGTTGAAAACCAACCCCAGCCGCTTGAATGGCTTGCTCGCCACGCTCTTTGTCGCCGCGATCGCAGCGGCCCTATTTGCCTCGAGTCCAGCTCAAACGGAGGAGAAGGGCTACCTGCCCGGCATCGACGACAAGGCGCAGGACGCCTTCCGCGAGGGTCTCGCCTCGGCGCTGCGCCCTCTGCCGAAGTGCAATCAGTATCGGCTGCTGGAGGACGGAAGCTGCTGCCAGCCCGGCTTCGTCTCGCAAGGCAGGAGCTGCGCCCGGATCGCGCCACTTGCCTGCGCTGCGGTGGCGATCGACAACCCTGGCGCTTGCCGGCTGACCATGTGCGCCAAGTACATTCGTGAGGTCGAGATCCAGAAGAAGGACGCCAAGGGCGAGCCGGTCGCCGTCAAGGACGAGAAAGGCATAGCGATCCCCGGCCAGTTCGAGACCGAGCGCAAAGAGGAGGCCTGCCCGGCCTGGAAGAACGGCGTGCGTGACCTCAGCTGCCTCCTCGACACCTACGAGTGCACCACGCAGGAGCTGGCGTCTGGGCCGACCCGTTGGTGCGGCGACTGGATGAAGTCCCTCGGCGTGCCGCGTCCGCCCGAGCCGGTGAAGCCGACGGCCGAGGACGGCATCGAGCCCGATCTCGCCGCATGGCAGACCCAGATGACCGCGTGGAACACCGAGATCGCCTCGATGGACTGTTCGGGTGGCGGCGACACCTGCGGCAAGATCGTGCGGTGCACCGCCGGCGACTCCGGCTGCGAGCTGGTCGTGCGCGAATGCACTGGCAACGAACTGGTCTCTGGCCGATCCGATGGTGCAGGCCCCTGCAAGATCGGCGAGTTCGTTGACACCTCCAGTGGGAAATGTACCGCCTACACCTGCCCCAAGCACTGCACCACCCACGACGGGCGCTGCGAAAAGTGTGGCCCTGACTACGAAGGCGCCAGCAAGTGGTTCAAGAAGGCGGTGGACGCCGACAAGCAGTTCTACGAAGCGTACTTCAACCTGGGTATGGCCTTGGAGCGCCTCGGCAGGTACGACGACGCCCGCGACGTCTACAAGCAGGCCCACGACGTCAAGCCGGAGAGCGAGCAGGAGCGCAGCCTGCAGCTGTCGGCCCAGGCGTTCCTCGCGCGCGGCAAGCTCGGCGAGGCCAAGCGGGTCGAGGAAGCCGGCGAAAAGGCCAAGGCCAAGCAGATTCGTGAGCAGGCGCGTGGCATCTGCGAGGCGATCCGCGGCCAGGACCCCGACAACACAATCGCCAACAACACCCTGGCCCTGTACTGGGTCGACAACGGCAACTTTGACCTCGCCGAGAAGTTCGTGCGTCAGGTGCTGCGGGTCAACCGCGCCGACACGATCGCCTTGAACATCCGTGGTCTGGTCAACCTCAAGAAGGGCGAATATGAGATCGCTCGCTGGATTCTCGAGGAGAAGGTGCTCGCCCTCGATCCGGCGAACCCCGAGGCGCTCGCCAACCTCGGCTTGGCGTACGTCCACCTCGGCGACCTGCCCAAGGCCGTGCTGGCCTTCGAGCGGGCAGTCAAGCTCAAGCCCAACAGCGTCAACGCGCGCATGAACCTCGGCGCCATCTACGTCGAGTACCTCAACTACAAGGAGGCAGCGCGCCAGTACGAGGCGGCGCTGAAGCTCGAGCCAGACAACCTTGAGGCCCTGACCGGATACGCGCTCGCCCTGGAGGGCCGCCGCGAGCCCAAGAAGGCAGCAGAGCTCTACGAGCGCGTGATCGCGAAGGACCCGAGCCGGCACGCGATCATCGTCCGGCTCGCGTTGATCTACGACAAGGTGCCCTTCAGCGACACCAAGAAGTCGATCGCCTATTGGGAGCGATACCAGAAGGCAGTGCGCTTGCCGTCGCCCGAGCTGGTCAAGGCCGAGCGAGATGCGTCCAAGACGGCCCTCGAGGCCCACATGAAGAAGCGCACACCGAGGAAGGGCAAAGCCGAGTTCATGGCGGAGCGCGCCGCGCTCGAAGAGGCCGCGAAGAAGGCTGATCTGACCTACAAGAACGTTCTGGCCATCTCGAGCCGCATCGACGCCCTCAAGGCGGGCATCAAGCTCAACGAGGAGATGCGCAAGGAAGACGCCAAGAAGCCGGCCGCCGAGCCGACATCTTGATCCGTCATCTTGATCCGTCATCTTGATCTGGCGGTTCTTGTCTCGTTTTGCCGGTGAACGGGCCGTGGAGCGGCGCTCCCGTCAACGAAGCGGCAATGGCTGCGCGCGGGCGCGCCGGGGTCGGTAGCGCTTGCGTCGCAGCAACCCTCTCCGCTACCCTAGTCGCCCCGCGGTCTGGCCGTGCGCCTGCTTGGCTGTGCGTGTGTCGACTACCGCGGTGCCACTTCGCTGCGTTGCGCCACTCCCGATCGGGAGCACAAGCGGCGACGTAGACGGTCGGAACGATGCCGGTCGCCGCGCTGGCGCCTCGATCTGAAATGGCAGGACCGTGATCGAACAGATTGCGATCGAACAGATCGCGATCGAACAGGGAGAACCCAGATGACCCGCACTCTCAGGAAGCTGCTCCTGGCCCTTGCTGCCGTCGCCCTCACCACCGGGGTCGCCTTTGGTGCGATGGCCGCCGACAAGAAGGCGCGCTTCTACGACTTCAGCGACCAGCTGATCGATGGCGACATCAAGAAGCCGACGACCATCTACATGGAGAGCCGCAACCGGGCGAAGTTCGACAAGCTGCTCAAGCTCAAGAAGTCGTTTCGTCAGGCGATGGTAGACAGCAGCAAGGAGCCGATCCTCAAGTAGTCCCGCCTGTGCGGCGACCCTCGATGATCGGCCAGCCCGGCGCGCCCATGCGACCGCCGGTCGCAGGCCCGGAGGCCCCATGAAGTCCACTGTTTCGCCGGCCTCGCGCCGGCCTCATCGCCCCCTGCGGGCACGCTGCGGCCTCACCCTGCTGTGCATCATCGCGGTCGCGGCCTGCTCGACGACCAACGATGACGGCGATCCGAGCGGCGGCGGCGGCACAGGCGGCGGTGGCGGCGGTGGCGGTGGCGGCGACTGCAGCGCCGGCGGTAGCTTCGGCCTGGAATGCCAGGCGACCATCGAGATCGTCGACGCTGCGACCGGCCTGCTCGCGCAGAATCTCTATCAGTTCAGCGCCGGTGACGTGAAGGTGGGCGAAGACACCGACCTCGCCTTCAAAGTCCGCAACACCGGCAACACCGGCCTGGTCTTTACCAAGATCGAGTTCCTCTACAGCGAGCAGTCGCCCGCCGAGGCTGGCGCGCCCGCGCTCTCCTGCCAGGGCCCAGATGGCGGTCCCTGCGCACAGAGCAGCTTTCCTGTCGTCCAGCCGACGGGCAACCCCAACGCAGAGACGTCGTTCAAGGTCACCTTCAAACGCTACGACGACGACCTGAAGCGAGACGCCGCCGTCCGCCTCCATACCAATGACAAGAACAAACCGGTGGTCACGATCACCTTCACGACTGCGTCGGGCACGCCGAAGATCAAGCTCCAGCCCGACGAGCTCGACTTCAAGACGGTCGCCATCGACAATCAGGGGGTCGCCAACGTCGCGCTCTTCAACGTCGGCAACGCGGTCCTTGAGATCGGCGCGATGGACCTCACCAGCCTCGACGCTGCCTTCTTCGCTATCGTCGTCGATGGCAAGGAGCACGCCGCTGGCGCTCTCGTGACCCTTGAGCCGGCCCTGAAGGTCGTCCCAGGTTCAAGCTTGCAGATTCAGGGCCTCTACACCGCCCTCGATGACAAGCCCAAGAGCGGCACCATCGTCCTGCACACCAACGATCCGACCGTGCAGAGTGCTGGCGTCGCGGGTCATCAGGCCATCAACGTGCGTGCCAACACGACCGGGCCTTGCCTGCTCATTGTGCCCGGCAACGTTGCCTTTGGCGCCACCGAGATCGGCTCGGTCGCCCAGCGCGATCTGGGACTCAAGAGCTGCGGTGACGAGCCAGTGGTCATCGACCGCATCATCTTTGCGGCCCCAGGCGGCGGTGAGTTCTCGGTCGCCTGGAGCGAGACGCCAGAGGTGAACGGTGTGCCGCCCAGCAAGGACGCGCCGCTGACTATCGGCCTCAACGAGACGGTGATTCTCAAGGTCGAGTACTCGCCGGATGGACCCAATCCGACCAACGCCGACGGCCTGCCGATCCCCGACAAGTCGACGCTCGTGGTCTACAGCAACGTCGCCGCCAAAGAGACAAAGGTGACGATGGAGGGCGTGGGCTCGTCGAGTGATTGCCCCACCGCGATCATGACGATCACCGAAGGCGACACCGTCGTTCCTCAGACCGAGCTGCACCTCGACGGCAGCCAGAGTCAGGCGGGCGCGGGCGCCATCAGCAAGTACGCCTGGGAGGTCAAACAACCAGTCGGATCAGTGAGCCTCTTCTCGCCCAACGCCAGCTCGCCCAAGGTGACCTTCCAGCCCAACGTCGCTGGAGACTACGTCTTCCGCCTGACCGTCTACGACGCCAACGGCACGCCGAGCTGCTTCCCCGCGGAGCGCTTCGTCAAGGTACTGCCCGACCAGGCGATCCACGTCGAGCTGCTGTGGACCACCCCCGGCGACCCCGACCAGACCGACGAGGGCCCCGGCGCTGGCGCGGACCTCGACCTGCACTTCGCCCACCCCTACGCGTCGGGCCTGGACTTCGACGGCGACGGCGCCGCTGATCCGTGGTTCGACAATACGTACGACTGCTTCTGGTTCAACAAAAACCCCGAGTGGGCGAGCTACGACCCCAACGTCGACGACAACCCGAGCCTGGATCGCGACGACACCGACGGCGCCGGACCCGAGAACCTCAACCTCACCCTACCCGAGGACGGCAAGACCTACGCTGTGGGCGTGCACTACTTTGACGACCACGGCAAAGGGCCTTCGGTCGCCGAGGTGCGCATCTACATCTACGGGCAGCTGCAGTTCCAGGTGACCTCCAAGCAGTTGTCGCAGAGCGACATGTGGTACGTCGCCGAGATCGAGTGGCCCACCGGCGACATTGCCGCGAAGACCGACAAGGGCGGCGAACCCTGGTTCATCACGCCGAAATACCCGGCGCCGGAGCTCTGAGCCTCGCCGGGCGCGGC
>CALGHC010000534.1 GCA_937915965.1 uncultured Myxococcales bacterium | reverse complement strand
TCGAGCTCGAACCAGCTGAAGACCTGCGCTTTGGTGAGCTGTACCTGGGCGGGCTGGAGGGGCAGCACACCTCGGCCCTGCGCGACGACCCGACCGGTTTCGCCGAGCGCTGGAAGAAGGCGCCGGCGCGGGTGCGTTTCCCCGGTGGCGAGAGCATGCGTGACGTCGCCCGACGCGCCTGGGCCGGCCTCGACGAGGTGTACAACCGCTACCCCAACGGTCACGTCCTGGTTGTGTCGCACATGTTCGCGATCTCCGCGCTGCTCTGTCGGATCCTCGGAGTGAGCGTCGGCCGATTCCGGATGTTCTGCGTCGACGTCGGCTCGCTGTCGACGGTGCAGCTCGACGCCAAGGGATTCCGCCTGCTCGTGCTCAACGACATCGGCCACCTCGAGCGCATGCGGGACATACCGGTGCGGCTCTTCGGCGCCCTGCCCGCCGTCCGAACCGCCGACGACGAGATCGCAGATCTCGAGCGCGCCATCGATCGGGCTCGCAGCCGCTGAGGCTTCCGCGGCGAGGGCCGGGCGAGGATCACAGGACGGCCCAGCGTCGATGCGGCAGCGAGCCGACGGCGCCTTCGTCACAACGCGGCGACGAGGCCAGCGACGTGGTCTCCGATGGCCAGGCAAGCCGTCAATCCTGGCGAATCGATGCCACACAGGTCGATCCAACCCGGCAGGCCGCGGTCGCTTCGCTCGCGGATCCAGAAATCTTCGAATCGGTCTGACGCGAGCTTGGGACGCACGCCGGCGAAAGCTGGCTGCAGGTCCTCGTGGCGCAGGCCTGGCAGGTAGCGACGGGCTGCGCGGGCGAACGCGCCGCGGCGACTGGGATCAACGGCCAGGTCGTCGGCGACGGCCACGGGCTGCATGTCAGGGCCCAAGCGCGCCGCTCCGGCGAGGTCGATGGTGAGGTGGATGCCCAGGCCGACAAGATCGGCGCGAGGCACGGGGTAGATGAGCGTGTCGACCGGAGACGGCCCGCGCAGCGAGAAATAGCTGCCCTTGACCAGCTCGTGGGCAGGTGCGTCGCCGCCCACCAACGCAGAGACCGCAGCGGCGCCGTGACCTGCGGCGTTGACGACGACGTCGAAGTGGTGCGTCTCGAACGACGGCGACGGCGACGGCGACGATGACGGCGACGACGACGACGACGACGACGACGACGACGACGACGACGACGACGGCGCCGGCGACGGCGACGGCGACGATGACGACAAAGGCGCGTCGCGCCAGGAGGCGATCGCCAGTTCGACCTTGTAGCCGCCTGCGAGGCGTTGCGCGCCGACCACAGCGTGCCGGGTCAGGACCATCGCCTCGGCGGCCACCGCGTCGGCGGCGAGCGCGCCGACCAGGGCACGGGCGTCGACGATGCCGGTGCCCGGGGACCACAGACCTGCAACCGCCCGCACGGCCGGCCAGCGCCGAGCGATCGCTGGGGCATCCAAGCGCTGCAGCGGCACGGCGGCGTTGGCGCTCGCGCGGGCCAGAATGGCATCGAGAGCGCGCCGTTCACCTTCATCGGTGGCGACAATGAGCTTGCCTATGGGAAGCCACGGAACGCCTCGGCGCTCGCACAGGGCGAGGAGACGGACGCGACCGTCGACACACAAACGGGCCTTGAGGCTGCCCGGTGGGTAGTAGAGACCGGCGTGAATGACTTCGCTGTTGCGGCTGGATGTCTCGCTGCCGAGCTGGCCGTGGCGTTCGACCGCGACGACCTCGGCACCAGCGAGGGCGAGCGCCCGGGCGCAGGCGAGGCCGACCACACCGCCACCGACGACCAGGACGCGACGGCGGGACGGCTGGCCTTGACTGGGCATGGCCTGCTCCGGACCGGGCATCGCGTCAGTTGAGCGCGTCGAGGGTCGTCACCAGTGACGCGGCCGTGTGTTCGAC
This sequence comes from uncultured Myxococcales bacterium, assembly GCA_937915965.1. Lineage (GTDB taxonomy): Bacteria > Myxococcota_A > UBA9042 > UBA9042 > UBA9042 > CALGHC01. Next base: position 5,290 of record CALGHC010000534.1, on the reverse strand, counting down.
CTCGGCGGGCTCGAGCTGAGGGTAGAGCGGCAGAAGGAACGACGTGTCCGCCCATCGCTCGGTCTCGGGCAGAGGCCCGTGCGGCTGATCGCGGTACGCACCGAGCCGGTGGATGGACGCGACGCCGGGGCGGGCGCCGACGCCAAGGCCGGCGAGGCGCTCAAGGATGGCGTCGCGCCGGGCTGAAGTCGCGCTGGCGCCGATCAATTTGACGCAGTAGCTCTGGATGTTGCCCTCGCCCCAGGAGGGGTCACGCGGCAGCAGGAGATCGGCCCGAGTGTGGAGCAAGGCATGGTACTGATCCGCCAAGACACGACGCTGGGCCACGATCGTATCGAGGCGCTCGAGCTGCACGTTGCCAATCGCGGCGTGCAGGTCGGTCATGCGGTAGTTGTAGCCCAGCTCGGCGTAGCTCTCGACGACCGTGCCGGCGGCGCCGTGGCGAGCGGCGGCGTCGAGATCGACGCCGTGCTGGCGCAGACGCCGCAACCGAGCGGCCAGGGCACCGTCGCGACAGACGACGGCGCCCCCCTCGCCGGTGGTGATCACCTTGCGCGGGTGAAACGAGAACGTCGCGATCGGCGCGTCGCGACCGACGAGATGGCCGCGGTAGCGCGATCCAAGCGCGCATGCGGCGTCGTCGACGAGGGTGGCCCCCCTGGCGACACAGAGCGCCTCGATCGGCGCGATGTCGACGGGCACACCGAGCTGATCGACGACGATCACCGCCCGCGTCGCCGGCGTCCAGGCGGCGAGGATGGTATCGACGGTGAGGTTCTGGGTGACCGGGCAGACATCGGCAAAGACTGGTCGGGCGCCGACGTAGCGAACACAGTTCGCTGTGGCGATGAACGACGCCGACGGCACGACGACGTCGTCACCGGGACCAACGCCGGCACCGATCATCGCGAGATGCAGCGCTGCGGTTCCGTTGCTCACCGCCACGACGTGTTCGACGCCGATCAACTCGGCCAGCCGAGCCTCGAACTGCGCGACCGCGCGACCTTGAGCCACCCAGCCCGAACGCAGGACAGCCGCGACCGCCTCGATCTCGGCATCATCCAACCATGGCTTCGCGATCGGGATCACTTTGCGCCTCTGTTTCTAGTCTTTGCTTTGAGACTCTGAAGCTTCGAACCGCAGCGCGGCGGAGCCGTGGAGCCGCACGGCCGCAGAGCCGTGGAGCCGTGGAGCCGTGGAACCGCAGAGCCGCGCCGGGTGGCACGACAGCAGCGAGTCCACCGCAGCCGGCCATGAGAGTCCAGCACGATCTTCGACGATCTTCGACGATCTTGGACGTTCCTGGTTTCAGTCGCGTTCGACGACGACGGCGACGGCTTCACCGCCTCCGATGCACAGGGCGGCGACGCCTCGCCTGGCGCCCCGGTCGGCCATCGCGTAGAGGAGGCTGACGAGGATACGGGTACCGCTCGCGCCGATCGGGTGGCCGAGGGCGACGGCGCCACCGTTGACGTTGACCTTGGTGGGGTCGAGCTCGAGGCCCTGATTGCACGCCAGCGAGACGACCGAGAAGGCCTCGTTGATCTCAAAAAGATCGATGTCGTCGGTCCCAAGCTTGGCCTTGTCGAGCGCCTTGCTTACCGCGCCAACTGGGGCGGTGGTGAACCACTCAGGAGCCTGGGCGAACGAGGCGTGGCTGACGATTCGGGCGAGCGGCGTCAAGCCCAGCGCGCGGCCCTTGTCGGCTGAGACCAGGACGACGGCCGCGGCGCCGTCGTTGATGCTCGACGCGTTGGCGGCGGTGACCGTACCGTTCTTGTCAAAAGCGGGACGCAGTTTGGCGAACTTGGCCGAATCCCCTCGCCCCGGCTCCTCGTCGACGCGCACGACGGTCGGCTCGCCCCTGCGCTGGGGCACCTCGAAGGGCTCGATCTCGGCTTCGAATCGACCCGCGGCGATCGCTTCGTTGGCACGCCGGTAGCTCTCAGCGGCGAAAGCGTCCTGCTGATCGCGGCTGATCGCCTTGTCAGCGGCACAGATCTCGGCGGCGTTGCCCATATGGAAGTCATTGTAGACGTCCCACAGGCCGTCCTTGACGAGGCCGTCGGTGACCTGGCCGTGACCCAAGCGGAAGCCGTTGCGCGCCTTGTCGAGGTAGTACGGCGCCTGGCTCATGTTCTCCATGCCGCCGGCGACTGCCACGTCGATCTCGCCCAGCCGGATCTGATCGGCGGCGAGCATCACCGTCTTGAGACCGGATCCGCAGACTTTGTGCACGGTTGTGCAGGGCACGTGCTGGGGCAGCCCAGCGAAGATCGCGGCCTGCCGAGCCGGCGCCTGGCCCAGGTTGGCCTGAAGCACGCAGCCCATGTAGACCTCTTCAACCTGATCAGCGGCAACGCCCGACCGCTCGACGGCCGCCTTGATCGCGGCGGCACCGAGCTTCACGGTGGGCACCGTAGCGAGGGCGCCGTTGAATGAACCAATGGGCGTGCGCGCGGCACCTACGATCCAGACTTCCTTCATCTTGGCCTCCTGGGGCAGGCGCAGCTGCCCATCCAGCGCGATCGTCACCGCGACCGACGGCCGCGGAGCAGCCCTTCGACTGGCCCGGGCAAGGGGCTAGACCAGGTCGAAGGCCTGCGAGAAAAAGTAGTCGATTTCGCGCGCGGCGCTGGTCGGACTGTCCGAACCGTGCACGGTGTTGCGACCCTTGCTCTCGGCGTAGAGGCGGCGCAGTGTGCCCTCATCGGCTTGAAGGGGGTCAGTCGCGCCCATGATCTCACGATTGGCAGAGACGGCGTTCTCGCCCTCGAGAACCATCAAGACCACGGGGCCGGACGTCATGAACTCGACCAGCTCGCCGAAGAACGGTCGAGCGGCATGCTCTGCGTAGAAGCCCTGCGCCTGGGAGACGGTCAACTGCACTTTGCGCAGGGCGCGAATGTTCAGGCCTTCTTCCTCAAAGCGGGCGATGATCTTGCCGATGTAGCCGTTGGCGACGCCGTCTGGCTTGACGATGCTCAGGGTCCTCTCGATGGCCATGGGTTCTCCTCGTGTCCTGCGGTGGTGCCGCCTCGTTACCTGGCGGCAGAATTCGGGCGTCAGTACCACCCGAGCGAACGTTCGTTCGGGCATCGGCTGTTCGCGATGGGGAGGTCGCTTACGGCTGCCAGACCTCAAGCAAGGTAGCCGCCATGTCGCCCGGGGTGGGGGCGACACGCACGCCATGGGCGACGAATGCGTCCACCTTTCCCTTCGCCGTGCCACCGCCACCCGAGATGATCGCGCCCGCGTGGCCCATGCGGCGCCCCGGAGGCGCCGTCATGCCAGCGACGAAGGCGACCACAGGCTTGGTCATGTGGGCGTCGATCCAGGCGGCCGCGTTCTCTTCCGCTTGTCCGCCGATCTCGCCGATGAGGATGACCGCGTGGGTGTTGCTGTCGGCCTCGAAGAGGGCCAGCGCGTCGATGAAGTCCGTGCCCTTGACCGAATCGCCGCCGATGCCGATGCAGGTCGACTGACCGACGCCAAGTGCGGTGAGCTGACCAACGGCCTCGTAGGTGAGCGTGCCCGACCGCGAGATCACCCCGACGTGGCCGGGCTTGTGGATGTGGCCCGGCATGATGCCGATCTTGCACTGACCCGGCGTGATGATGCCGGGGCAGTTCGGCCCGATGAGGCGCGTCTTCGAGCCTTCCAAGGCGACCTTGACCCGCAGCATGTCGGCGACCGGGATGCCCTCGGTGATGCACACTGCCAGCGGTACCCCCGCATCGATCGCCTCAAGAATCGCGTCCGCGGCGAACGGCGGCGGCACGAAGATCATCGACGCGTTGGCGGAGGTGGCCTCTATCGCCTGAACGAGGGTGTCGAAGATCGGCACCTCGCCATCAAATAGCGTGCCGCCCTTGCCGGGGGTCACGCCGGCGACTACCTGGGTGCCGTACTCGCGGCACTGGCGGGTGTGGAAGGCGCCGGCGCTGCCGGTGATCCCCTGCACAACGAGGCGTGTGTTGTTGTCGACGAGAACGGCCATTTGCTGGTCCTCTCTTGCCGCCCTGAGCGCGTTCGCGCGGCGGCGTGGGTTCGATTCTGGCTCAGGCGCCGCGCGGGGGCGCCGGAACCGATGCGGCGACAGGTCTCAGGAAGCGTGATCTGCGGCAAACGCGCGGGCAGCCTCGACGGCCTTCTGGGCACCGTCCTTCATGCCGTCGGCGGTGATGATCGGCAGGCCGCTGTCGGCGAGGATCTGCTTGCCCAGGTCGACGTTTGTGCCCTCAAGGCGAACGATGAGCGGCCGATCGAGTCCGACGTCGCGAGCCGCGCCGACGACGCCCTCGGCGATCGTGTCGCATTTCATGATGCCGCCGAAGATGTTGACGAAGATCGCGTGCACCCGCTCGTCGCTGAGGATGATCTTGAAGGCCGCCGTGACCCGCTCGGTGGTGGCGCTGCCGCCGACGTCGAGAAAGTTGGCCGGCTCGCCGCCGTAATGCTTCAAGATGTCCATCGTCGACATGGCGAGACCGGCGCCGTTGACCAGACAGCCGACGTTGCCGTCGAGGTGGATGTAGTTCAGATCGTAGTTGCTCGCCTCAATCTCGCGGGGGTCCTCCTCGTCGAGATCGCGCAGGGCTGCGAGGTCGGCGTGGCGGAAGAGCGCGTTGTCGTCGAAGTTCATCTTGGCGTCGAGGGCGATCACCTCGCCGTCGACCGAGATGACCAGGGGATTGACCTCGACAAGGCTGCAGTCCTTCTCCTGATAGAGCCGGTAGAGGCTGGAGATGAACTTCACCGCGCTCTTGACGGCCTTGCCTTCGAGTCCGAGCGCGTACGCAACCTGGCGACACTGGAAGGGCATCAGGCCGATGCTCGGATCGATCCACACCTTGAAGATCTTCTCGGGCGTGTCACGAGCGACGTCCTCGATGCTCATGCCGCCCTCGGTCGACGCCATGATGACGTTCCGGCCGGTCTCGCGGTCGAGCAGAATCCCGAGGTAAAGCTCGCGGGCGATGTCGACACCGCCCTCGATGTACAGGCGCCTGACCAACTGACCCCCAGGAGCGGTCTGGTGGGTGACGAGCTTCATGCCGAGGATGGCGCGGGCCTTCTCTTCGACCTCGTCGATGCTCTTGCAGACCTTCACGCCGCCACCAAGGCCGCGGCCGCCGGCGTGGATCTGCGCCTTGACGACGTAGATGGGGCCGGGGAGCTTGCGCACAGCCTCAAGCGCGGCGGGGACGGAGAATGCGGGGATACCGTCGGGCACGGCGACGCCGTACGCGCGAAGGAGTTCCTTGGCCTGATACTCGTGAATCTTCAT
>CALGHC010000533.1 GCA_937915965.1 uncultured Myxococcales bacterium | reverse complement strand
TACCTACGACGAGATCGACGTCTTCGGTTTCAAGATCGAGCCGATGAAGGTCATCTGCAAGGAAGGCATCCTCGGCTACAGCGGCAAGGCAGACGGGTCGCAGATCTGCAGCGGCAAGAACCACTTTGTCGAGGTCTCGATCGACCACGACACGCTCAATGCGAGCGTCGTCGTCACGGCGGCGCAGAACTTCGGCACGTCGCCGCAGAACAAGGGCATCCTTGAGACGTTTGAGATCATCAAGCCGGTGGCCGTCCCGGATCCGTGCGCCGGTGGCACCGTCGAGGATCCCCCCGACGCCGGCGGCACCGACGCGGGCAGCGCCGACGCCGGCGGCACCGACACCGTCGCCAACGACGCGGTCAACAGCGACGGGGTCGCGGTCGACGCCGGCACAGCCGATGTCGCGTCGTCGCCCGACCAGAGCGGTGGCGTCGATACAGGCCATTCGCCCGATTCGGGCGGCGCGGCCGAGGACGGCGCTGCGGCCGACGATTCAGGCGCGACCCCGGCGGACGGCGACGACGGCGGGACAGCTCTCGACGCCGACGACGCCGAGCCAGATCCGGTCGCCGACAGCACAGGCGTCTGGGGTGGAAGCGAGACCGCCGGCGGCGTCGCAGTGGGCGGCAAAGCCAGCCAGCCCGATAGCGGCTGCAGCTCCACTGGCAAGCGTTCACCGGCGGCGCCGATCCTGTTTGTTATTCTGGTCGCGCTCGTCGCCACCGTGAGGCGTCGCAGGACGGCTTGAGGCCTCGCCGAGACCGGTCGACTGGCAGCGCAGCCCTTGCTCCAACCCTCCGTCATCGCTACAAGGTGGGGGCCACCGCCCTGGAGGGTCGCTATGTTTCGCTCGGTTTCGCACGTTGTTCAGAGCTTCTCAGTTGTCCTGGTCGCGTCTGTGGTCGCGTTGTCTGCGCTGGGCTCGTCGGCCCTCGCCGCCGAGCTGCCCATGCAGGGCGCGCTGCGGACCGTAGCGGGCGGACCGGTCGCTGACGGCGACTACATCCTCTTCGTCAAGCTGTACGACGCCTTCGATGCGCCCAAGCAGGTGTACGCTGAGGCCCTCAAGAACGTCTCCGTCGTCTCGGGCTTCTTCGCGGTCGTGATCGGCGCGGTCCCCGACGAGGCGATCCCCGACGCGCTGCTGCTGGCGGGGAGCCCCCTTTGGGTGGGCATTCAGGTGGGCGGCGACCCGGAGCTGGAGCGTATGCCTTTGCGCGCCCTGCCGCTTGCCTGGCACGCCCGGCAGGCCGGCAAGCTCGCCTGCTCGGCTTGTGTGACGGGCGCGATGCTAGCGGACGCCACGGTGACCGACGCCAAGCTCGCCTTCACCTACGCCGGCTCGCAGAGCAAGGGTGGCCCCGCCGACGAGGCGCTGCACGCGACCACCGCCGATGAAGCCAAGGAAGCTGCGCACGCGGCGGCCGCCGACATCGCCAAGGAGGCGGATCATGCCGCCGCCGCCGACGACGCGAAACACGCCGGCACCGCCGACCAGGCGACCGCCGCGGACGAAGCGCTCGGCCTGAACTGCACCGGCTGCGTCTCGCCCAACGCGCTGTCCGCAGCGACCAAGGCGGGCTTCGTCGCCGCCTCCGGTGGCACCGTCGCGGGCGACCTCGACGTCCAGGGCACGCTCTCGGCCAAGACCGTGAAGGCTAGCGACACCAGCGAGCTCGGCAACGCCTCGCTGGCGACCGCGCGCTTCCTCGCCCTCGACATCAGCGAGGCCGTCTGCGACGCCGCCAACCGCGGCCAGCTCGCCTTCGACGACAAGACCGGACGCATGCACCTGTGCGACGGCAAAGCCTTCATCCGGCTCGCTGTCTGCTCGGACACCTGCAAGCCGCCGGCGACCGTCCCCTGCGGGCAGCCCGTCCCGACCGGCTGCGGCGATCTGGGCGCGTGCAGCGGCAAGGGCGCGCTCTGCGCGAGCGGCAGCATGTGCACCGATACGGGCTGCAAGGCCTACGGCAAGGACGCGACGGTGCCTGGCATGAGCTGCAAGGACATCTTGACCAAGACCGTTGGCGCCAACACCGGCAGCTACTGGCTCGACCCCGACGGCAGCGGCGGCGCGGCGGCCTTCGAGACCTGGTGCGACATGGAGACCGACGGCGGCGGCTGGACGCGCACGGTCGCCATGGTCGCCGGCGACAAGTCGATGTGCGACACCAACAAGCGCTGGCAGCCAACCCTGGCGATGACCGAGAAGTGGCCCGAAGGCGGCGAGGTCATGACCAAGTACTTCACCAAGGCGGCGGTCTCGCCGAACGCGGAGCCGGACTCCGTGCTGAAGTTCTCGCCGGGGCCCTACAAGACCATCCACGCGATGTTCAGCTTCCCCAAGCAGACCGACGGATGGACGTACAGCAGCAGCGCCGCGTTCAGCGTGAAGAGCCTGGCGGGCAAGCCCTATGGCAACGGCATGTGGTGGGATTGGGGTGGTGCCCTACAGCGCAAGGCCAACTACTGCATCGGCACCAGCCCGAACCACCAGATCTGCGTGTACGAGGGTACGTACCACAACCAATGTGGTTCGCTGCAGAACGCGACGACCGGCTGGAGCGCCTCCGGCGCCGCCCACGAGATCTACGTGCGCGAGCCGTAGTACGCGACAGTCACCGTGCGTTGACATCACCGTGGGCTGCGGTCCCTCGTCAGCGCGGCGGCCAGGCCCGTCCAGCCGACCAGCCGGCTACCGAACTTCGCGGCTGCCGCGGTCGCCTGGGCTTGGCCGCAAAACGCCAGGTCGGGTTCGCCCATCACACCCTCGCGGCTGATGCCGACGAGGTACCAGGCTCGGTCGGCCGCCAGCCACGAATGCGCCCCGGTCTCACGCTCGCCGGGGTCGACCGGACCGGGCGGAAACCATGGGACCACGCCGGTAGCCAGCCGAAGACCGCCCGTTCGCGCGCGCGCGCCACCATGAGAGGTGCGTCGTCGGTGCTGCAAGGCGCCGTGAACGGGCCGATATGGCACCGACGCCCGCTGCACCCTGACCTGTGATCCCGGCTTCGTCCACATCCCCCCCTACGGCTGAGGCGGCGCCAGAGTGGCGATCAGGCCCACCATCACGCTCGCGTTGGCGCCCTGACCAGCTTCGGGCAGACTCGCTCGCACGTGATTGATCAACTCAATCCGGTCGCTGAGCACAACGTTATAGCCCAACGTCAGCCCGCCAGGAGCGACCGGATGCGCATCAGCCGCCCGGTCGTGCATCGCGATGTCGTATTCAAGCAGCAGCTGGTGGCCATTGGCGATCTGCGTGTACAGCCCCGGGTTGACGTGCAGCGACAGCGCCGCTGCGTGGTCCAGCGCGCTCAACCTCTCGACATTCGGGTCGCGGCCAAACACAGCCAGCGCCACGCGCAGGTAGGCGCCCCAACTGTTCTGATCAGGGCGGGCGTCGAAGTTCAACTCCAGCGACGGGGTCATGCGCAAGGCACCGCCGCCGCTCGCGTCAGTGCCGACGTCCAGGAAGAGGTCCACATCGAAGTGATCGGTGTTCACGGGCGTGCCAAAAAGCCCAATCGATACGGAGGTCTCGCTGGCGCCGAGCAGTCCGTCGCCGCGCAGGTCTGTGAGCAGGTAGGCTGACAGGCCGTCGACCAGACCATAGCCGAGCATCAAGTTGCAGTAGACCGCCCGTTCGACGGCGCCAGCGCCAGCGCCGTCGTAGCCGACGTAGAAGTCGACGTCAGTGGCACCCGCGCTCCAAGTCTCCACCGTGTCTGCGGCCGTGGCCTCGAAGGGAATGGCGACCACGGCGCCAAGTAGAATCACAGTCAACAGGCAGTTGCTGGCGTCTTGTCTTGTCTGGGCCCTGAGTGTTGCTTGCTGGCTCATCGCTGCCCCACGCCTCGTTGCTGGTATGAAAGTGAAAATCACTTTCATCCGGCATTCAATTCCGGGCGCCTATTCTTGTCAACCGCATTCGAATATCTCTAGTGGCTGTCCCTTCTCAAATCCTGTCTGCCAATGAGAACCGTGTGTTGCGGCCACACAAAGCATGTTGAGATCTCGGACCTCGTCCGTCAGGACCCCGCGCCATGATCACCTGCCCCCGGCTCTTCGTCGCCATCGTCGCCATCGTCGTCCGGTTGGTCCAGGCCGTCGCCAGATCGAGAACAGACCTCGTCTTGGCGAATCTCATCCTGCGCCAACAGGTCGCAGCCCACAGACGCGAGCGACCACGCCCCCACCTCGACGATGGCGCTCGACCACCGCGGCATGGTCGCGCAGCGGACAAACGGGGAGCGAGCCAAAGGCGAGCGCGAAGCACGGCACTCCAAAGGAGGCAGCAACGGCTGGGGTGCGCCTCGGATCCACGCCGAACTCGCGAAGCTCGGCTTCCACGTCGCCGAGGCGACGGTGTCGCGGGACATGCCTCGCCGGCCTCCTGACCGAGACAAGGTCCAGACCTGGATGACGTTCCTTCGCAACCACAAGGATGCGATCGCGGCGATGGACTTCTTCACGGTCCCCACGATCAGGCTGCGGGTGCTCTACTGCTTCCTCGTGATCGGTCACGGCCGGCGGCGCATCCTCCACTTCAACGCGACGTTCAACGCGACCTCGGCGCGGGCGATCCAGCAGCTTCGCGAGGCGTCTCCGTTCGAAACGGCCCCCCGCCACCGGATCTTCGATCGGGACGCCATCTTCGGTGCCGCCGTGATCGCCTTCGTGAAGGCGATCGGGACGAAGCCATCCCGGACAGCGTTCAGGAGTCTCTGGCAGAATCCGATCGCGGAGCGCTGGATCGGCAGCTGCGGGCGAGAGCTGTTCGATCACGTCATCGTGTGCGGCGAGCAGCACGCCGTTCGGCCGGTCCAGGAGTATGTCGCCTACCCTCACCAGGACCGCACCCACCTCGGGCTCGCGAAGGACACGCCAGACGGCAGGGCA
>CALGHC010000532.1 GCA_937915965.1 uncultured Myxococcales bacterium | reverse complement strand
CTCTTCTACGAGGAGGCCGTCAAGCACAAGACCGCGCGGCGACTCGATAAGATCAGCGAGCGCCGCAAGGCCGGCGACCACCTCGACGACGACAAAGAGCTGCAAGAGTGGATGAAGCAGAACGTCCGGCAGACCAAGGAGATCACCTTCCAGCTCGACGAGCCTGCGGCGGCGAAGGTGGCGGCGGCGCTGCGCAAGGAGCTCGGCTCAGACGAGAGCGACCTCGCCAAGCTGGTCGCCAGCTTCATGCAGATGAGCGACGCGAACTTCGACGCCCGCTACGCCCTCTTCTACGACCAGATCGCGCCTCACCTCGTGCTCTATCGCATCCCGGTCGGCGAGACGATGACGATCCGCGGCGTGACCGCCGGCGGCTATCCGACCAGCGTCAACGTCAAGGTCTACGGCACCTTCCGCTTCAAGAGCCTGGAGGGTTCGGTCTTCGCCGGCGTGGTCAACGTCATGGACCTCATGAGCTTTCGGGATCTGTACGGGATGATGACGGCGGACCGCGAAGCCGAGCTGGAGACCATGCGCGACGAGAGCGGCGTCAAGGAGCTCAATCGGGCCACCGCCGAGGACGACCTCTTCGGCGGCGGTGACGAGGACGACGGCGGCAGCGCGGTGGTCCAGCCAACCGCTCAGACCGCGACCGGCTTCGACGAGTTCGCAGGCATCGACATGGCGGCGGGGGCGCTGCGCTTCCGCGACACCCTCGTCGACCGGGTCTACAGCCAGGACGAGGTCGACGGCGGCGTGGTCCGCAACGCAGCGGTCATCCTGCACGACATCGGCGACATCGACGTCGCCCGCGAGCACATCGAGCAGGTCATCGCCGACGGCGGTCTGAAGCTGCGCGTCGCGACCTGGCAGCAGGCCTCGGGGAACCTCGGCAAGTTCATCGACGTCATTCAGATCGTCCTGCTCGCCGCGATCCTCGGCATCTTCCTGGTCGCGACCGTCATCATCAACAACGCGATGATCATGGCGACCATCGAGCGCACCCGCGAGATCGGCACCATGCGGGCGATCGGCGCGCAGCGGCGGCTGATCCTGTGGATGTTCGTGGTCGAGTCGATTGTGCTGGGCGTCGTCTTCGGCGCCATCGGCTGCGGGGTCGGCGGCGGCGTCGTCTGGTGGCTGCACGAGGTCGGCATCCCCGCCGTGAACGACACGCTGGTCTTCGTCTTTGGCGGCCAGCGCCTCTACCCGTCGATGAGCGCGACCGGCCTGGCCATCTCGATGATCATGGTCGTCGCGATCACGGTCGTGTCGACCCTGTACCCGGCCTGGATGGCGACGCACGTCACGCCGGTCGAGGCGATGCAGGAGAAGGAGTGACCATGATCGACAGCGCGCTGACGATCTTTCGGATCGCTATCAGGAATCTGCTGCAGAACCGCCGCCGCTCGCTGCTGCTTGGCGCGGCGATCGCGCTGGTCACCGGCGTGCTGGTGCTGCTCACCTCAATCTCCAACGGCATGCAGATCAACATGCTCGAGGTCGGCACGACCCTGGCGTCGGGGCACGTCAACGTCGCCGGCTTCTTCAAGCTGACCAGTGGCGACCAGTCGCCGCTCGTGACCGAGTACCCCAAGCTGCTCGAGCTGGTCCGCAAAGAGGTCAAAGGCGTCGACAGCATCGCCGTGCGCGGCCGCGGTTTCGGCAAGATGATCAGCGAGACTGCGTCGCAGATGGGCGTAATGGTCGGCATCGACATCAGCAAGGAGCCGCGCTTTCACAAGGCGATCCAGGTGCTGTCGGGTGACCTCGCCGGCCTCGCCCGACCCGATGGCGTCATGCTCTTTGCCAAACAAGCCACCCGCCTGGAGGTCAAGGTCGGCGACCGGCTGAGCCTGAGCGCCCCGACCGCGCGCGGCGCCCGCAACACCATCGACGTGCAGGTGGTCGCGATCGCCCGCGACATGGGCATGATGAGCTCCTTCTCGTTCTTCGTCTCACACAGCGTGCTCACCCGCGTGTACCAGCTGCGCTCCGACACGACCGGCGCGATCCACATCTTCCTCGACGATGTCGAGCGCACCGACGAGGTCGCTGACCACCTGCGCAAGGTCATCGAGGCGGCCGGTTACCGCGTGATGGACCCGACTGGAATGCCGTTCTACCAAAAGTTCTCAAGTGTTGCCCGCGAGGACTGGACCGGCCAGAAGATCGACGTGACGACCTGGAACGACGAGCTCGCCTTCATGCGCTACACCTTGCAGACGTTCTCGGTCCTGACCGCCATCTTCATCGTCGTCCTGCTCGTGATGGTCGGCCTGGGCGTGATGAACACCATGTGGATGGCGATCCGCGAGCGAACCAGCGAGATCGGCACGCTGCGGGCGATCGGCATGAAGCGGCGCTGGGTGCTGGGCATGTTCGTCTGCGAGACCTTTGTGTTGTCCCTGGCCGCCACGGTCGTCGGCTGCACGGTCGCCTGGATCGCGGTGATTGGCCTCGACGCGGCACAGATTGGCGTGACCGAGGGCTTCGAGATGTTCTTGATGGCCAACACGCTCAAGCTGGTCATGGATGTGAAGACAGCGGCGCTCTCAATCGTCGTGATCGCATCAGCGACGACGATGGTGTCGCTGTTCCCGTCGTGGAAGGCCGCGAGGCGACCGCCCATCACGGCGATCCAGCATGTTCAGTAGCGAGGAGATACAACAATGACGATGAAACAGGCCGCGCCAAGACGTGTCTTCGGCCTTCTGGCTGCCGTCGGCCTGGTCGCCGCCCTGTCCTTGCCCTCGACGGCTGCCGAGAAGGCGGCTCTGCCCGTGACAGCCGCCGACAAAGCGGCGCCGCCGGCGGCAGCTGCCAAAGCGACGGCGGCGACGACCCTCGATCAGGCGGGAGTTGACGCCCTGATCAAGGAGATCGACCGCCGGCAGAACTCGGGCGGTGACTACAAGACGCAGGTCTATATCGAGACCAAGGAGCGCGGTAAGAACTCGGTCGTCTACGAGGCGGTCATCTACCGCCGCGACAGCGATGACCGCTTCATGATCCTCTTCACCGGCCCCAAGGCCGAGCGCGGCAAGGGCTACCTGAAGATCGAACGCAACCTGTGGATGTACGACCCGACCGTCGGCCGCTGGGACAGGCGCACCGAGCGCGAGCGCATCGGCGGCACCGACAGCCGGCGCACCGACTTCGACGAGTCGACGCTCTCGACAGACTACGCCGCCAAGTACGTCGAGCGCAGCAAGCTCGGCCGCTTTGACGTGCACGTGGTCGAGCTGACCGCGCGGTCGGGCATCGACGTCGCCTGGCCCAAGGTCAAGCTGTGGATCGACGTGGCGAGCAGCAACATCCTCAAGCGCCAGGACTACGCGGCTTCCGGCCGCCTGATGCGCACCACCTACACGCCCAAATGGAAGAAGGTGATGAGCCCGTCGGCGAAAGAGAGCGTGTGGGTGCCGGGCGAGATCCGCATCTTTGACGAGGTCGAGAAGGACAACAAGACGACGGTGTTGATGAAGCAGACGGATCTCAACCCGCTGCCGAAGAATATTTTTTCGAAGGCGTGGTTGGAGTCGAAGAGCAGGTAGAGGTCGTCTTTTGTCTTGGGGGGCCGGGGCTCGGCCCCCACGCCTGTCTTGTCTTGGGGGGCCGGGGCTCGGCCCCAAGCCTGTCTTGTCTTGGGGGGCCGGGGCTCGGCCCCAAGCCTGTCTTGTCTTGGGG
>CALGHC010000531.1 GCA_937915965.1 uncultured Myxococcales bacterium | reverse complement strand
ACCCAGGACATGGGGAAGACGGCGGGCCGCAGATGCACGTTGTAGAAATGCCAGATGAAGATCGCCAACGCCGCCAGGATCGCTTCATCGGCGTGGGCGTGCAGAGAGACCTCGTAGACCCAGGCCGGCAGGACGGCGACGGTCTCGGCCGGGAACCAGCGGATGAGGCCGGAACCAGCCATGATGGCCACGCCCCAAAACACTGCCCAATAGTCGAATTTCTCGAAATAGGCAAAGCGCGGGAAGCGCGGGCGGGTGTCGCGCATCCCGAAGAAGTAGGCGAGGTTGCCGAAGACGTCGGCGATGTCCTTGGGCCCCGGCAGCATCGAGAACGCCAGCTTGCCTCGGCCGGCCTGCACCACCAGATAGACGAGGTGGTACAGCGACGCACCGATCATGATGAGCGCCGCGACACGGTGCAGCCAGGCGGCGTTTTCCTGGCCACCGAAGAGACCCATCAGGCGGTGTGAGACGCCGACGCCGTGCGCCGAGAGGGGCCAACCGGTCAACGCCAGCACGATGAATGACGCACCCATGAACGCGTGCTGGAGGCGCTGATGGATGTCGAAGCGCAGAATCGTCGCGTCTGCGGCCGCCGGAGCGGCAGGGGCAATTGCCGACCCCTGCGCCTCGCCGCCTGCCCCGGCCGGAGCGGCAGTACCGGTCGGGGACGCGTCGGCGCGGTCTTTGGTCTCGGCATCGTAGTTTGACTCGGTTCCTGGACACATGGCTCAGTCCTCCTTGGTCTGGCCGGTCGGGCCCGATGTGCGGCTCGCCGCCGCCGTGCGCAGCGTCGCGATGAGATCGAGCAGCACGTGCAGCGCGAGCAGCAAGATGGTCACGAATGTCAGCACCGCGAAGAACTTCAGGGTCCAATAGCCGACCGGGTTCGCGTCGGCGGTGAGCGGCACGTGCGCGGCGAGCGCGACAAATGCGTCGTTGCTGCCGCTGTGGCACTCGCCGCAGACCTTGGCGCCGTCCTTCTCCAGATTGGTCTGGAGGTGACCGCCGTGGCAGTCGACGCAGCCGGGCGCCATCGAGGAGCCCAGGTGCAACTTGCGACCGTGGGTGGTGTGGGCGTACGTCTCCGAGACATCGTGCGGCAGATCGGCCGCCTCCATTCGTGTAGCGTCGCCGTGGCAACCGCTGCAGCGGGCGTTCCACCACCGCCGGCGGCCGACAGACTGATTCGCGCCGAACGCGCGGATCGAGTGCGGGTTGCCGTGGCACTCCAGACAGTAGGGCAGGCTCGGGTCGGCGGCGCGCGCCTCGTCGTCGCCGTCGCCCCCGTCTGCCTCGACCTGGTTGTCTTCTTCGGCCTCATTGGCCTCTTCGGCCTGGGCCTGGTGTGTCTCGTCGGTGGTCTGGCTGATTTCGCCGGCCGGGCGCACAGCACCCTCGACGGCATCCGCTCTGTGACCGGACAAACGCGCGCGACCGTGCGCCATGACCCCGACCTGGTCGGTGACGTCGTCGTGGCACTCCAGGCAGCTGGCCAGGGCGACCGGGTCGCGGGCGTGACGCGCCGCGAGCGCACCTGCGGCCTCGTCGTCAACCCGCGCGTTCGCCTCGTGTGGGTTGAAATGGTAGCCCTGATGGCAATCACGGCAGGTGAGCTCGGCGTGGACGGTCGCTGACATCTCTCTGGCGCCAAAGACGGCCTGATCGTGGCACGCCCGGCACCACTTCGGGTCGTCTCGCTCGGCGGCCGCGGCGACCGGCGCGATCCGCGCCAACGTCACGAACGTCGCGAACGTCGCGAACGTCGCGAACATCGCGAACGTCGCGAACGTCGCACCCCGCAAGTGCGGACGTGTGGACCCTGTCCGTTCCAGCAGCGACGGTCTCGGCGGCATCGTTTCCCCCTCGCATCGTTCCGGTCTCCCAGTGAGACCGGCGTCAGCTGAGCCGACTCCCCAGCCGGCTCGCAGACACTCCTGAGCAAGTTCCGGGCCAGCGCCGCGACCGTCGTTCAGCGAGGGCGCTCCTCGTCGCGGACTGTGTCGGGATATCGCGACTTTGTGGGCGCATGTGGTTCACGACCCGCCGATGGATTTCAGCCCGAACCCCGCCGACCGGCGGCCACCGGCGACGCCCTTGTCGGGAAAACAAGACAACGTTGTCTTGTTTGTCCATCGGCCTTTGATCCTGATCAATTCGAGGGTCGCCCCGCCGAGCGGCATGGCCATCTATCTGCGCTGGTTGGGTGGCATCGCGGGGGGCTGTTCAGGTCGCGAGCGACCCCGAAACGCGCTGCCCCGGGAGGGGGGTGAAGGGCAGCGCGCTCCAGGGCTGGGCGGCGTGTCGGGAATTGCCGACAGCTCGCCGCCGCGCCGAGGTCACCCGTGGCCAGTCGGTTGAAATCACCAGCGAGGTGGCGGTTCTCGCCGTGTCGCGATTTGCCGACTGCTACTTGTGGGTGACGCTCGACGAGGCCAGGTTCTCCTCGACGAGGCCGGGGGCGACGACGCGCACCAGCGGCCGGAACATCAGGCCGAGCACGGTGCCGGCCAGCGCGCCGATGACCAGGAAGAGGAAGAGGGACGTGACCAGGCCGAGCACGACGCCTCCACCGGTGATGACGCGGGTGACAAGGGTCGGTTCGACGGGCGTGCCGAAGAGGGTGCCCGCCATGATCAGGCCGGCAAAGCCGCCGTAGACTGCGCCCGGCACGGCACCGAAGAAGAGATAGCCGAGAAAGGCGGCGGCTGAGCCGAGGTAGGTGGGGATCAGGCGGGCGGACTTCAGCGAGATGGTGGACATGACGGCCTCCTTGAGGTGTTTGGTGCCCGGCTTGCGCCCGGCTCCTGCCCTTCCTCTACGCAAGGCCCGTGCCATCCGGGTAAAATCTATAATATCAGGATCTTTGCTTGCTGCCGAGCGGGTTGGCGTCGGGTTTCGCCGTCGTCCCAGTCGACACAAACGCGTCCGCATCGTTCTTTTGTCTGTAGATGCGAGATGTTATTGCGCGTCGGCAAAACCAGTCTTCCGATCCGTCGTTTCCAGACAACGCCAGCTCCCGGGCGTCGATCGGTCCGCCGCAGCAACGGCCGGCTGGCGCGCCGGCG
>CALGHC010000530.1 GCA_937915965.1 uncultured Myxococcales bacterium | reverse complement strand
CGAGATACGGTCCCGTGCCGAGGATCTCCAGGATCGCCTGGAGACCTTGCGCGGGCATCTTTGACTTAGACGACAAGGCCGCGCGCCTCGCCGAGCTCGAGCGCATGAGCGCCGAGGCAGATTTCTGGACCAACGCCGAACAGGCACAGCAGCTTGAGCGCGAGCGGGGTCAGCTCGCCGAGGTGGTCAACGGCATCAGCGCCATGTCGCTGGCCCTCGAAGAGGTCAATGAACTTGCCGATATGGCAGCCGAGGAGGGCGATACGTCGATCCTGGGCGAGCTCGACGGCACCCTGGGCCGCGTCGCCAGGCAGCTGGACAAGGGCGAATTCGCCCGGATGATGAACTCGCCCAACGACGCCAGCAGCGCAATCCTACAAGTCAATGCGGGCGCCGGCGGCACCGAGAGTTGCGACTGGGCGGCGATGCTGATGCGCATGTACACGCGCTGGGCAGATGCCTCCGGTTTTCGCTGCGATGTCGTCGACGTGCTCGTCGAGGAAGAGGCGGGAATCAAGAGCGCGGTCCTCAAGATCGAAGGCCAGTACGCCTTCGGCTACCTCAAGGCCGAGAACGGCGTGCACCGGCTGGTCCGCATCAGCCCCTTCGACGCCGCCAAACGCCGCCACACATCGTTTTGCTCGGTGTTCGTGCTGCCCGTGGTCGACGACGCCATCGACATCGACATCGACGAAGGGGACCTGCGGGTCGACACCTACCGGGCCAGCGGCGCCGGCGGCCAGCACATCAACAAGACCGACTCGGCCGTGCGCATCACCCACCTGCCGTCGGGCATCGTCGTCAGTTGCCAGGCCGAGCGTTCGCAGCACAAGAACCGCTCGGTCGCGATGAAAGTTCTGGCGTCGCGCCTCGTCGACCTGGAACGCAAGAAGCGCGCGGCCGAGCGCGACGTGATCGAGGCAGCCAAATTGGGCATCAACTTTGGCAGCCAGATCCGCAGCTACGTGCTCGCCCCGTACCGGATGGTCAAGGACCACCGCACCGGCGAGGAGACTGGCAACACCGACGCGGTGCTCGACGGCGACATCGACGCGTTCATCAAGGCGTACTTGTTGCACAACGCAGGCCGACCAGCCGACCCCAGTCAGGGTCCCCGCGGCTGAGCCGAGGCGGCGAGTCGCCGAGCCGCCGATCAGCCGCGCCAGGCGGCGACGATGCGGTCGACCTCGGGCCAGATGTCCTCGCGCTCAAGGAGCTCGGCGGCCCGCACGTTGGCGATCACCTGATCGGCGCGCTTGGCGCCCACCAGGGCGCTGGTCACGACCGGATTGCGCAACACCCACGCGATCGCGATCGCCGCTACCGGTACATCGAGGCGCCGAGCAAGCAGGCCAAGGCGGCTGATGATCGTCAGCGCCCGCAGGTAGCGGGGACCGGTAAAGCGCTCATCGCGGGCGCGCAGATCCGACTCGGGGAAATTCACGCGAGGACCGTACTTGCCCGTCAGCATGCCGCGACACAGCGGCTCGTAGGCGAGGACCCCGAGTGGCCGTGCAGCGCCGGTAGAGCCGTCGTCGGCCGGTCGACTGGGAAAGTCGGCACACAATGGCGCGAGCTCGTGCTCGAACTCGCGGCGCAAGATCGAGTACGGGGTCTGCAGGATGTCGATATTGCCGTGGCTGGCGGCTTCGCGCATGCCGCCGGCGTTGTAGTTGCTCAGGCCGATGGTGCGGATCTTGCCCTCGGACCGCAGGGCGTGCAGGGTCGCCATCGTCTCTTCGAGAGGTGTGCCAGCCTGGCAGGGCCAGTGAACCTGCAGTAGATCGATGCGCTCGACACCAAGGCGCTGCAAGCTCGCTTCCGTGTCCTCCCGCAGCCACGCAGCCGACAGATCGCTGCGCGCGTGGGCACCCTCGCCATCCCAGCGCACCCCCACCTTGGTCGCGATGATCGCTTCGTGCCGGCGTGCGCCGAGGGCCTCGACGAGCACGCGATCGGCGTGGCCGTGACCGTACAAGGGAGCGGTGTCGAAAAGATTGATGCCGAGATCGAGGGCCTGAACGATGGCGCGCTTGCTGTCGCCGTCATCGACATCGTCGCCCCACCACAGGCCACCGCTTGCCCAGCAGCCGAAGCCGACCACCGAGACGCTCAGATCAGTTCCGGGAATGGTGCGCTGCAGCACAGTAGGCCCCCTCGCTTGCGTGCGTGAGCGGGGATCCTGGCCGCGGCATGACCTTAGCCGTGCCGTGACAGGCCGTGCCGTAGAGCGGCAATGCCACCAGATCGCGATAAGATGAAGCTTTGGGGGCGGGCAGCGAAGCGGTGTCTACTTCTTCTTGCCCTTGTCATCCATCTCGCCCACGTTCAGCGAGAACTTCTGGCGCAGCTCGTCGGGGACGGGCGGCAGGTTCTCGAACTTGTCGCCGACGTCCATCTCGGGCATCTCGCTGGGGGTCAAGCCCCCTTCTTCGTAGGTGACCGCGGACATGAACCACGAAGTCTCGCTGAACTTCTTGCTCGCGCGCTTCTTCGGCTGCTCCTTGGCGGGAGCGGCGGCCATCTGCGGGTTGGCGGCGGCGCCGGCACCCTCTAGGGCCTGCCACGCGTCGGCGAGTTCGGCGACCTGGGTGGCACCAATCCATTTCTGAGTGCCGCCGTCGTAGACGTACTCATCTGCACGCAGCTCGCCCTTCTTGATCATCTCTTTGAGAGCATCGACCGAGAACTGCTTGGGCTGCCCATCTCGCTGGATGTAGAAGCTCATGTCTATTTCACCTTCTGTGCCAGGCGTGCCGCTGATTGGCCGTGGGCTCGACGTCCACGATCCATCGACTCGAACGGTGTTGCGTCTTCCGACCCGAACGGGGTCGGACTCTCCTCTCAAGGCTTCCAAACCGCTGCAGGGTGCGTAGGCGAGTTCCTCTACACACTGCGGGCTCGGACCCAGCGCGCCTGAACCCTGCGCGCCGTCTGGACGCACGGCCTAGAAGGGTTCCAGGACGCGCGTCGGAGCATAGTCGACTCCGATTCGAGGCGCAACCGATCGCGGCGCCCAGGATCCACCACCCTGCTCGTGAATGAGCGCTCGCCGCTGCGGAATCTGC
>CALGHC010000529.1 GCA_937915965.1 uncultured Myxococcales bacterium | reverse complement strand
GGGTGCGGCTCCTTTCAGTCGACGCCCCCAACGAGTCGCAGATGCGCGCGCTTCTTGACGATTCCGACCTCCGGCACCTCGGCGCCAGCGTAGCGTGAGGCGTGGCTGCGCTGACCTTCCTCCTCGTGAAAGCGCCAGTAGGCATCGAAGTCCCCGCTCGCCAGCAGCGACCGCAGGCGCAGCACGGCCTCGGCGCCTGCCAGACTCCAGCGCGCGCCGGTCACGTCAAGCCGGTCGTTGATCAGGTGCCGGCACGCTCCCTCGATGATGCCCGACGCGATCGGCGCGCCCAGCGCGAGCAGCTCGTCGTAGCGCATCATCTCCTTGCGCTTCAGCAGGTAGCGCGCCGCAGTGTCGACCGGCTTGCGGGTCTTGGCATCCAGGCCCAGCACCGTCGCCTTGCGCGTCATGCTGGCGGCCACGGTGCTCGCTTTGCCCTCGAGCATCCACCGCAGTCGCTCAAGCACCCACGGTTCGATGTCGGCGCTGCCCTCATCAAAGAAGACGTGCGCTGCGCGCCATAGGTACTCAAGCGCATGAATGAAGTCGAGCACGAGCGTGACCTTGATGCCGCGACGCCCTGCCTCGGCGCGTACCCAGCGCGCGAGCTTCGCGTCGCCATCGACGACGACCAGCCAGCGCTTCACGTGCCTCGGGTCGCGCTTGTCTGCTTCGTCGAACGCCTCGGCGACCACCTGCTTGGGAGCCAGTTGCAGGCTCGCCCAGACCCGCTTGTACTCGGGCCGGGGCCGCTTGCGTGGCAACGCGTCGCGGACGTGGCACAAGCCGTTGATGATGTCGTTGACGGTGCGCGAGTACGGCGCGACCGTGTACACGCCCGCGACCATCGCCATCCGCTTGCGACCGCGGCTGGGCTCGCCCTTGCTGCGGCGCGAAGCCTGCTTCTTGCGGCCGGCCTTGGCGGCCTTCTGCGTCGCCTCGGTCAGGTCCGACGACCGCATCACGACACCCTTCTGGTCGAACGTCAGCATCAGCAACTCGCTGGTCACGCTACCGACCTCGAAGCCGGTCTGCGCATAGAAGGCCTCGAAGTCCCGGGCTGCGCGGAGAACCAGTTGTTCGGCCTGCCGCTTGGGCACATGCGCCAGCATGAGCACGCCGAGCACCGCGAGCGTCGCGTCGAACGACAGTCGAGCTGCCGACATCGCGACGTGGCGTTCGACCTCGTGAGAGTACTTGGCCTCGGGCAGGTTCAGGCCGGCATCGACCGGATGCAGCGCGCCGATGCCACGACCGGCGTACGCGGTGCGCTCGACGTCGACCTGGCCGAACGTCGTCTCCAGCGCGCGCCTCTTACCGGGCCGCACGTGCGTGCGCTCGACGTCGTCGGCGCCGACCACCGCAACGACCGCCTGCGCCTGGCCTCGCAGGGTCAGGTGCGACTGCAGCAGCCGTCGCAACAGCTCCTGCCCCTCGATGCGCAGCCAGCGCTCCGTGTCGGCCTCGGAGCCCTCGCCGAACTCCCTGGACGCCAGCGTCTCCTTGATCATCGCGTAGTGCCCGTCGGCAGCGGCGTAGAGGTGGTCGTCTTCGGTCGAGGTGTTGTAGTCTTGCTTCATGAGGGGCCTTCCGGGGGGATAGGGTGGCTGCAACCTCCTTTCTACCTCGGTTGGTCCCTCAATTCATCTGCTGGTTTCGGTCAAGTGCCGGATCTCTTTCATGTTGGGCGTCGACCGAGAGGATCTGCACCCCCTTGATTATCAGGGTTCAACAATCAGTCGCCGAAGACAGCGCGGTCGATGTCGACCCCGACCGGGCAGTGATCGGACCCGTGCACGTCCACGTAGACCTCTGCCGCGCGCAGAAACGGCTGCGCGCCGGGCGAGGCGAGGATGTGATCGATCCGCCAGCCGACGTTGCGCTCCCGCACGCCAAAGCGTTGCGACCACCACGAGTAGACATCCGCACGGTCGGGATGAAAGTGGCGGAAGGTGTCGAGCCAGCCCGCGTCGTGCCAGCGGATCAGCTCGGCGCGTTCCTCGTCTGTAAAGCCGCTTGTCGCGCGATTGGCCGCGGGTCGTGCCAGGTCGATGGGATGCGGCGCGGTGTTAAAATCGCCCATCACCAGGATCGCACGGCCCGCCGCACGCTCCGTCTCGAGGTGATCAAATAGCGCCCGATAGAAGTCCAGCTTGTAAGGGATCCTGCTATTGTCGCGGTTGGTTCCGTTGCCATTGGGGAAATATCCGTTGACGATGATCAGGTCACCGAAGGACGCGCGCTGAAGCCTGCCCTCCGCGTCGAAACGCGGGTCGTCCAACCCGGCGTCCATCCGGCTCCACGGACGTCGCGCAAACAGGCCGACCCCACTGTAGCCACGGCGCTCGGCGGCGACGAAGTCGGTGTGCCAGCCGGCGGGAGTCGCGAGCTCCGACTCCAGCTGATCGCGGCGGGCGCGCACCTCCTGGACTGCGACCAGCTCGGCGCCGCAGCCGTCGAGCCACGAAGCAAAACCTTTGCGGCCGGCGGCGCGAAGGCCGTTGACGTTCCACGACAGAATCCGCACCGTCTCGCTCACGTGTCGCCTCCCGGTGGCTCGGGTTTTGCCGGAGTCGCCGCTGCCGCGGCAGCCGACCGAGACCGACCGAGACCGACCGAGACCGACCAGACAGGCAGCCAAACAGGCAGCGTCGCCCACGACCGTGACCCGGAGCCGGTATGCCTGACCAAGCGCCGACATGCCAACCACTTGCCAACAAGCCGCCGGCCTGGTGGCAAGAACGGCTGCGCGACCAGCTCGGCTTGCGCGCAGGTCAGGCCAAGGGTGTCGTACGCGCCCTCTTCGCGGGGCTGCGCGACGACGTGTCATGGCCAGAGACGCTCGCGGCGCTGCCGGGCCACAGCCGCGAGTGGGTCGCGGGCCAAATCACCGACGCGACGATCGCGGACGCCGGCCTGACCCTGGTCGACGACATCCCAAGCGACGACGCAAGCCGCCGGCTCCTGCTGCGCACGCTCGACGGGCTGCTGATCGAGTCGGTGATCATCCCCAGCGCCCGCGGCCGGGCTTCGGGACGCACCACCCTTTGCGTCTCGAGCCAGGTGGGCTGCGGCCGCGGCTGCCGCTTCTGCGAGACCGGCCGCCTGGGCTTGAGCCGGCAGTTGAGCGCCGCCGAGATCTGCGCGCAGTGGTCGATCGCCACGCGCCTGTGGTCGGGGGCACGGGGTGCGTCTCCAGCCCTCAGTCATGTCGTCTTCATGGGGATGGGCGAACCCATGGACAACCTGGACGCCGTGCTCGACGGCATCGCGGTGATCTGTGATGACCTCGCCTTCGGCCTGGCGGCTCGACGGGTGACGGTCAGTTCGGTCGGTGTCGGCCCGGCGATCCGGCGCTTCCTGCGCGAGAGCAAAGCCCATCTCGCCGTGAGCCTGAACGCGCCTGATGACCGACGACGCTCCGCGATCATGCCGGTCAATCATCGCTGCAGCCTCGCGGAGCTCAGGGCGGTGATCATTGAGGCGCTACCGCCCGGCCGGGACGTGCTGATCGAGTACATCGTCTTCGCCGGCATCAACGACAGCGACGCCGACGCCCAGTTACTGGCTGACTGGCTCAAAGGGGTGCCGGCAAGGCTGAACCTGATCCCCGCCAACCCGGGCCCCGACCCGTTGCTTCACGGTCCGACGCCCGAACGCCTGATCGCGTTCCGCGCGCAGATGCAAGACCGCGGCGTGCGTACGCTCGTGCGACACCCACACGGCGGCGACATCGGCGGGGCGTGCGGCCAGCTGGCAGGATCTCGGCTCGGGTCTCCCCGCTAGGCATCTGGCCGGCTAGCGAGCTGGCGAGCTAGCGGCACGGCGGCTCGCCAGCTCGCTAGCCGGCAGTTCGGCAGCTCGGCAGCTCGGCAGTTTGGCAGTTCGGCGCGTCTCAGCGGCCACCGTAGCGGCGACGGATCGCAAAGACAGTCAGGGCCACCGCGAGCACGACGACGACACCCACCGAGGGCGGAATCTCGCCGGTCAGAATCCGTCCGGCCGCCCCTTCGCTGCCGCCGCGGCCGGCTTGTGCCAGAGCTGGCACCAGCGCGAGAGCCGCCAGAAATGCGATGACTTGGACCAGGTCGACTGCGGGGGCACGCCGTGGTGGGTGGCGGCCAGCGCGACCAGCGCGGGCGCGCGCGGCCTCGTCGGTGGTCCGGTCGTAGTCATCGGCGGAGGGCTCGCGACCTGGGGTTGCATTGCGGTTCGGGCGGTCGTGGCGTTTGTCCATTTGGCCCCCCGTCTCCCGCCGCGATCCATCGCTGGCGTCAGCTCACCGGTCTGTGGCCCCTCGGGCCGATGCGGCCGACGACAGAAAGTCACCCGCATGTGACGACTATCCCATGCGCAAACCGTGCCATTGCACACAGCCAGCCGCAAAAAACTCGTCGATCCAGGCAATCACGGGGGCGAGCTGCCTCGCCGCCAGTTGCCGATCGGCGGCGCTGCCCTGACGCGGATGTCAGGGGTGGACAAGGAATGCTCCAATTTGTGCCATCGGCGTCGCTGGCCGGTGCTGGGGCGGCACTGTGGCGGCGCTGTGGCAGCACTGTGGCAGCACTGTGGCAGCACTGTGGCAGCACTGTGGCGGCGCTGTGGCGGCGCTGTGACGGCACTGTGGCGGCACTGTGGCGACGACCGGCGGCGCCCGGACTCGCGCGCACGTCGCCGCGACATGACGACTCGTAGCCACGAGCTTGGGCGAGGACGCTCCCAGCGGTAACGCATACTGCATCGGGGGCCGAGACCGTTTGACAGCCCGGCCGCGAACTGCGACTTCCTGGCGACGGTCCGATCAGGCACCGGCGTATCGAGGAGGTCCATATGGCCCGCATGAGCACCCGCCGCAAGCTCGCCATCGCGAGCTGGGGCAGCCCCAAAGAGGGGAATATCTACGGGAAGTTGACCGTGGATGCCGGACCGGCGGTCGCCTGGATCGAAGAGCAACGCGAACGAACTGGCGAGAAGATCACCATCACCCACCTGGTGGGCAAAGCCTGTGCGCTGGCGCTGCATCGCGCGCCGTCGCTGAACGGCCGAATCCTGTTCGGTCGATTCGTCGAACACCGCAGCGTCGATGTTGCCTTTCTGGTTGCGATCGATGGCGGCTCGGATCTGGCAAAGGCGCGGATCCGTGACGTCGATCGCAAGCCTGTTGCCGAGATCGCTGCCGAGCTGGGAGCCCGCGCGGAGCGGCTCAAGCAGGGCAAGGACGACGACTTCGAGAAGAGCAAGGGGCTACTACGGGCGCTGCCCACCTGGCTGATACGGCCGCTGGTGGGGCTCATCGGCTGGCTTGCCAGTTGCCTGGGCTTGTCGATCCCGGCGCTGGGGATCGAGCGCTTCCCGTTCGGCTCGTGCATTGTCACGAGCGTCGGCATGCTCGGCCTCGACGAGGGCTTCGCGCCACCGACCCCTTGGGCTCACGTGCCGCTGTACGTCCTGGTCGGCGCCCTGCGCAAGCGTCCCGCGGTCGTCGATGACAAGATTGTCATACAGGAACAGTTGACCATCACGGCGACGATCGATCACCGCTTCATCGACGGCTACCAGGGCGCAATATTGGCGCGCGCGGTCCGCGAGGTCTTCGCTGACCCAACTTGTCTCGATCGCGACGCCGACGGCGGCGCAGGGGCTGACGGCGCGTGACCACCCGCTCCCCGCTCCCTTCCGCGCGAATGCGCGCTTCGGTTCGCGGCGAGCAGCGACGCGATCAGATCCTCGTTGCAGCGGCGAAGCTCGCCAGCGACGGCGGCGTCGGGGCGCTCTCGATTGGCGCGGTCGCAAGCAACGCCGGCCTGGCCAAGAGCGTCGTCATCTACCACTTTGGCGGTCACGACGGCCTGATCGAGGCCTTGTACGCCCACGTTGCCTCGAAGTGTCTTGCACCTGAATTTGGCGCCCTCGATGGGGCGGACGGCGACCCACGCGAACAACTCAACCGCTGGCTGCACGCAGCGCTGGGCGCCGCCCCAGCGGATGTTGCCGAGCGGCGCCTTTGGCTTCTGCTGCGGCAGGACGGCGGCTGCGCGGCGGTCCGAGATTTGGCGACCGACGACTCGTTGCGGCGACAGCGGATGCTCGAAGCGCTGCTGCACGAGGGCCACCGCCAGTATTGCTGGCAGAGCCCCGATCCAGGCACCAGCGCGACGACCGTTCTGGCGTTTCTCGATGGCATCTGGATGACTCCAGCCGCGCTGCTGGAAGGCGACGATCTGCGTCGAATCGGTCGACGCGCGGTGCTCGATCTGCTGGTGCGACGCTGATCGGCATCGGGGCCCGGCGAAGCGTTCAAGGGGCTGCGATGATCAGCGACAAGGTGGAGACGAGTTCGGCGACCGTGACATTGATGTGGGCCGGCACCGACGAAGTGATCATCGACCTCGCCGTCCGGACGTTGAACGCGGAGGGCCTGGTCGTCGGAGCTGTGCGGGTGTTGGCGCGCGGTGAGACGGCCGCCGTCGACATTCCGGTCCAGGGGGCAGCGACGGGCGACCTCGCTGCGCTGCGCGGCCGCCTCGTAACAGCGCTGGCCGACCACGACTGTGACGTCGCGGTGCAACGGGGCGACGCCGAACGACGGGACCGGCGGCTGCTGGTGGTCGACATGGACTCCACCCTGATACGCCAGGAGGTCATCGACGAGCTGGCGCGCGACTACGGCGTCTTCGAGGCCGTCGCAGCGGTCACCGATCGCGCGATGGCTGGTGAGCTGCCGTTCGAGGCAGCGCTACGTGAGCGGTGTCGGCGCCTGGCCGGCGCGCCGATGGCGCTGATCGAGGCGGTGCTTGGCCGCATCGAGCCGACAACGGGCGCCGAGCGCCTGCTCCGAGTCGTGCGCCGCCTGGGTTGGCATACCGCTGTCGTCTCGGGAGGTTTCATCCAAATCACAGCGCCGTTTGCGGCCCGCTTGGGCATCGACCACGTCTTCGCCAACGAGCTTGAGGTGCGGGACGGCATGCTGACCGGCGAGCTGGTCGGGCCAATTGTCGACCGCGCGGGCAAGGCGGCGGCCCTGGTCGGGCTGACGGGCCACTACGGCTTGTCACCGGGCCAGACCGTTGCGATCGGCGACGGCGCGAACGACCTCGACATGTTGGTCAAGGCAGGCCTTGGGGTCGCGTTCCACGCCCGACCGGTCGTGCGCGCCCAGGCCGATTGCAGCCTCGATCGGCCCGGACTCGACGCTGTCCTGTATCTGCTTGGCTTCGACGAGGACGCGATCGCGGCGCTGGATGTCTGAAGCCGGATCGACTCAGCTGGGGCAGTCGGTCGGGTGGCGCTCGTGGACGTCGGTCAAGGCGTCCCACAGCGCCTCGCTGACGCGACCGCATGCGGCGACCGCGCGATCCTGCTCATCACGGTCGAGGCCACTGAGGTGGTCGGCGAGCATGTCCGCTTCATAGTCGTTGTCGGCGTGCACGCGGAAATACGTGTGGGCCGAATCTGGCAGGTCGTACCAGGCCTCCAGGCCAGCCAGCTTGGAGGCTGCCGTGGCGGGCTGCTGTCGCTCAAATGCGTAGAGGGCGCCGACCGCTTCGGCAGGGTCGGAGAAACACTCCTGGGCGCTGGCGACCAACGCCTCGACAGCCGGCAGGGTCGCCCCGCCCACCGCCGTGCCAAGTCCCGCTGCAAACTGTTGCCACAGCTCGGTGTGGTGCCGCTCCTCGTCCGCGTGATCGGTCTCGCCCAGGGTTTCCCAGCCCTCGGCGACCACGCCGATGAAGGCCCCGTACTCGGCCGCATACGTCGCGAGAGCTGCGACGGGCAGCGTGCCATCCGTCCAGGCCCGGTAGAATGGGTGCTCAAGCAGGTTGCGGCGGGCGACCTCACCCTCAAGCCGATGCTGCGCTTCCATGACGACTCCTGTGTGGGAGGAATGCGGCGGCGCGGCAACGAGCGACGGCCCGGTCGGGGCCACCTTCCATGCTTGTGCGCGCGAACCGCAGTTCTAGCTGCTGCCCACAGTCCTGTCCACGATCGGCGGTGGGACGGCCGCTCAACCCGTTCCAATCACGCTGAGAGTCGCGACGAGTATTGCGCCGACGGCGCCACCTGCGGCCACCGCGACGCGACGACGCCGGGTCGCCCCCGGCAGGTCAGCGGGCTCGGCTGGGCCGTGAGAGTGACCGCTCAATACGTGAAGCAGGGTTCCCGCCATCCAAGCCTGAAAGACCGCCAGAAGGTGTTCGGGAGCACCGGCGACGACCGCCGCGCCCGTCCACCAGCCCGCAAGGGTCGTCATGGCGATGGACAGCAGCGCCAGCGCGGCGACTGTCGCTCCGTAGCGCGGAGCGACGATCCACCACAGCCCGAGGCCGACGGGCAGGCGATGTAGGACGATCGACAGCGCGAGCATCCGTCCACCATGGGCGAGCGCCGCGTGGGCGCCACCGTCGGCGTGCGGATGCCCCGATCCATCGACCAACGCGACCCCGTCGAAGAAGGCGTGAGTCGCCAGAGCCAGCACCGCGAAGGCAAGCAGGGCGTGATTGTCGGCGGCGCGTTGCCAGCCGATCCAGCGGGAAAAGACCAGCGGCGCCGCCAGACCGACGGCGGCAGCGGCGAGAACGCTGAGCCCTGCCACCGCGACAGCGTCGGGGAGGATGTGCGTGGCGATCAGCCCAGCCACGGAGACCATGACGAAACCGTCGATCGCCGCGGATAGACGCGGACGGCGTGCGGCCACGGCCATCACGGCGGGGCCGGCCGCGAGCGCTACTATGCTGGTCAAGAGGTACGGGTTCATCTCGGGCCTTGGCCCGCTTGGTGTCGCCGGCCGGGCGGTAGCATCGGCAAATCGGGCGCCGGTGGCAACGCGCGCCGGAGCAACGCAGGTTTCCAACCCTCGACACCCGCCCGGAATCTCTGGCACCATCCGCGCCCGCTGCGGGCTGGCGCTGGGTCACGCCCGCGGGGTTTCGGCGACGCGCGACGACGCCGGACGACGCAGAGGTCCATGGTCAGCAAGAACCGCAAGCAGCTCGACGAGGCGATTGGCCGGCTGATCCTCGGTCACTTCCCCACCGGCGTCCTGGTCACGGACGGCGACGGCCGGATCTGCGCTTGCAACGCCGCGATGGAGCGAATCTTTGGCCATACGGCCGAAGCCCTGATCGGCCGTCACCGCAGCCGCCTTTTTCCGGGTCCCGCGGGCGGCTGGCAAGGCGCGATCGACACCGGCGAACGAACACGGGCCCCCCGGCAGGTCATGGGTAGCCGCGCCGACGGCAGCGAGGTCCGCGTCGACCTGACCAGCGCCGAGTTCGAGATCGGCGGAGCGCGTCACATCGTCGACTTTGCGAGCGATCTCGACGCGCGTCACAGCAACCGACTGTTCCGCGCGATGCTTGAGATCCGCCGGGCGATGCACAAGCTCACGGACCACGACGATCTGATGCAAGAGGTCTGCCAGCTCACGGTCGAGAGCGGCGTCTTTGCGGTCGCGTGGCTGGCGATGGTCGACAGATCGACCGATCGGGTCGACGCGATCGCATCGTGGGCGGCCCCCGACGGGCTCGTCGCCGCCCTCACCGCAGCAAACGAGGCGGAGCGGGACGGCAACGAGCATGGCCCGATTGAGGCGTCGCTGCAGACTGGCCGCTCGATCCTGTCGGTCGACGCGACCGTCGACCCGCTGATGGTTCGCTGGGCCGCTCCTCTGACCGAACACGGCCTGCGCGCGACCGTGGTGCTGCCTCTTCTGGTGGCCGGGCGACAGATCGGCGTCCTCGTTCTCCACTGCACAGAGACACGCCACTTCACCGAGCTCGAGTTGGAGCTACTCGACAGCCTGACCAGTGATCTGGCCTACGCCCTGGATTTCATCGCCGCCGAGTCGCGCCGCAAGCAGGTCGAAGCGGTGATGCACTACATGGCCGGCCACGACGCCCTGACCGGATTGCCCAACCGCACGCTGTTTCGCGACCGGGTCGACCATGCGTTGGCCCGCTGCCGCGAGGACGGTGGCATCGTCGGTCTGGTCTTCCTCGACCTCGACCGCTTCAACAGCATCAACGACACGCTGGGCCACACCTTTGGCGATCGGGTCCTGCGCGAGGTCGCCGACCGACTGCGCGAGATCAGCCCCGATCCCGACCTGGTTGGGCGCCTCGCCGGCGACGACTTCGGGATCATCATCGAAGGCTGCGAGGACGCCGACGAGATCGACTCGGTGGTGCGAAGGATGCGTCGCTCGCTCGCGTCGCCGTTCCGCGTCGACGGCCACCCCGTCGCGCTCACCGCCAGCATGGGCGTCGCGGTCTTCCCGCAAGACGGCGACAACGTCGACCGGCTCATCCGCAACACGGACACGGCGCTGTATCGCGCCCGCGCCCGTGGTTTCAACGACTACGCCTTCTACACGTCTGACATGAACGACCAGGCGGTCGAGCGCTTGTCCTTGGAGACCCAGCTGCGCCAGGCGCTACAACAGCGAGAATTCCGGGTCTTCTATCAACCAAAGGTCAGCCTCGCCACGGGGGCGATCGTCGGCGCCGAGGCGCTGGTGCGTTGGCTCCATCCGGAGATCGGCTCGATCGCGCCCAGTCGCTTTGTGCCGATGCTCGAAGAGACCGGTCTGATCGGTCCGGTGAGCGACTGGATCCTCCACACTGCGTGCAGCCAGGCCCGGGAGTGGAACGAGCTGGGCCTCCAACCCCTCGACGTCGCGGTCAACATCTCGCCGCTGCAGTTTCGCAACCTGGAGTTGGCGAGCTCGATCGGCTGGATCGTCGCCGACGCGGGTCTGGATCCCAAGCGGCTGGAGCTGGAGCTGACGGAGAGTCTGATCATGGAGGACATGGACGCCTCGATCGAGCTGCTCAACGAGCTGAAGAGCCTCGGCGTCAAGGTCGCGATCGACGACTTTGGCACCGGCTATTCGTCCTTCACCTACCTCAAGCGTTTCCCGATCGACTCGATCAAGATCGATCAGAGCTTCGTTCGAACAATCCCCGAGAGCCGAGACGACAGCGCCATCGTCGCGGCCATCCTGGCCATGGCCCACAACATGTGCCTGACCACCGTGGCCGAGGGCGTGGAGACCGAGGAGCAGGTCCGTTTCCTGCGAGCGCGAGGCTGTGACATGCTGCAGGGGTACATATTCAGCGAACCCCTGGAGCAAGCTGAGTTCGCGGAGTTGTTGCGGTCGGGTCGCACGATGAAATTCGACGGCTGATTCAGGGACTCGCGGCGACGCAGGGCGCTGTTCGCGGGTGGCGGCGGGGGCCACACGCGCCGGAGGAAGGACGACTATGATTACCTCGACAACGAAGACCGCGACACGGTTGATCGGCCTGGCTTTGGCGGTCTTGCTGGTGTCGGCATGTGGCGGCGTTCAGTTCGAACGCACCACCGGCGTGCCGAAGTTTCGGCCGCTGCCACCTGGCACACAGGTCCAGGTCGTTGAAGAGAGCGCGACTCTACCCACGCCGAACATCGTCGTCGGCGTTCTGGGGTTCGACACGACCGGGGCCACGCCCGTGCGGCCTGAGATCGATGATCAGTTCCGCAAACATGCCGCTCGCTACGGTTGCGACGCGGTCGCCGGGGTCGAGGCGCAAGACGAGCGCAAGCAGCAGACGACCCGGGTGCGCAAACTTGGCATGGACGGCAAGCCGGTCTACGAGGTGAAGACGGTCGAGCTCGTCACCTGGCATTGGAAGGGGCGCTGCATCCGAACGTCCGAGGCACCAGGCGGTCTGCCAGCGAATCTCCCCAGCGCGGACGCCGCCGGCCCGGATCAGCCGAGCCCCGAAGCCAAGCCCGAGGTGCCCGCTTCGACCGGCCTGCCGGAAGACGCGAAGACGGCCGCGCAGCGGCTCGCGCGCCGACTCCTCGACCTCTCCGACCCGTATCTGATGGCCTGGCGCGAGCGCCTCGACGTCGCCGAACCGGACGCGATGGAGGTCTTGGAGGCCTTCAACGAGCTGGCGTTCCAGGTGTCCGGCGCGGGCGGTTTCTGGCGAAAGACCGTGCACCAAGACTGGTTCGGCTGTCCCAGCGCGCCCAGCTCAGAGCAGTGCGTCAAGCTGGCCAAAGCGGAACCGGCGCTGGTCGCCGCCGACCGTCTGCAGCACGAGATCGGCAACCTGGCGCACAGCCGGGCCGCTTCCTGGCTGCGCCGCAACGAGCAACGCCTCGTCACCTACCTCGAGGACCTCGTCCCGAAGCAGACGAGCTTCACGGCGATGAAAGAGACCTCGTTCTATCAAGCATTCCTGCAATAGCCGGCACCATGACCCACCGACTGCACCCTGATGCGCTACGGGACGCGGCGATTCGTGCCGAGATCTGCGCGCTGTGCAGCCACTTCTACAAGCTCGGCTGGGCCAGCGGCACTGGTGGCGGCATCTCGATTCGCAGCGGCGAGACCATCTGGATGGCGCCGAGCGGAGTGGAAAAGGAGAAGCTCGCGCCGGCCGATCTGTTCACGGTCGACCGAGATGGCCAGGTCCTCACGCATCCAGCCAGCGACCTGAGCCTGACCGCGTGTGCGCCCCTCTTCCTCGCCGCGTACCGCCATCGCGACGCCGGCGCCGTCCTGCACAGCCACAGCCTTGAGGTCATCCTCGCGGCCGCGCTGGTGCCGCCGGGCGAGTCGCTGGACTTCACCCGCCTCGAGATGGTCAAGGGACTGGAGGGCGGGGCCTACTTCGGGACCAGCACGCTCCCTGTCATCGACAACACGGCGCTGGAGCACCAACTCGAGGAGCGCCTCGAGCAGGCCATCCTCGACCACGCCCAGGCGAGCGCCGTCGTCGTCCGCAACCACGGGATCTACGTGTGGGGGCGCGACGTCACGCAGGCCAAGACCCAGGCCGAATGCATCGATTGGCTGTGTAGCGCGAAGGTTCGTATGCACGCCGCAGGCATCGATCACCTGCGCCACGACCGCTCGATTCCCTAGGGAAGCTGCAGCAGGTCCGCAGCGGGTCCGCAGCAGGTCCGTCCGCAGCAAGTCGCCGCAGGGCTGTTGGGGCAGGCGCCAAGCCCCAAGGGCACGCGCCAAGCCCTATGGGCACGCGCCGGCGTGTGCAACGACCACGCCGTTCGCGGCAGCGCAGGCTGGATTCGCCCACGTCTTGCCGTCGCAGCCACAGGCCGGATCGGACGTGCCGTCGCAGACCGCCTTGGCAGGCAGCGCGACGCAGTTGCCGCTGCCGCCGCACTGGCCCACCCCGGTCGCGCAATAG
Organism: uncultured Myxococcales bacterium; assembly: GCA_937915965.1. Lineage (GTDB taxonomy): Bacteria > Myxococcota_A > UBA9042 > UBA9042 > UBA9042 > CALGHC01. The sequence continues at coordinate 805 of CALGHC010000529.1, read as the reverse complement.
GTGGCAGCGGGACAGGGAGGCCCAGCCGCCAGGCACGGCAGGTTCGGGCAGACACCGGATTGCAGCTTGCTGAAACCGGACAGCGCGGCCTTGCAAGGGTTGCCGTAGGTCTTGTTGTCGCAGCCGCAGACCGGGTCGACGCTGTTGTCGCAGGCTTCCGGCGACGGCAAGCAGACCCCCAGGCCGAAGCACGCACCATCGTCCACCTTGCACCAGTGACCCGGATCGCACAGGACCGGCTTGACCGGGCCCAGCTTGCAACCCTTGGCGTCGGGGTTGATCAGGCACGGACCGTCGTAGGCCTTGCCGACGCCGGCGCTGATCCGTGCGCAGGCGCTGGGCCAAGTCTTGCCGTCGCAGCCGCACTCTTGTGGCCCGCCATCGGCGCAGACGTCTGCCGGGGCCGGCACACAGGTCCCGGCGGCGTCAGCCACGCAAGCCGTTGGCTCGCAGACCTGCCCGTCCGGGCACGCTACGCCCGCGATCCCGCCACAGGCTTGGCCTGCGGCCCCGCATGCGCCAGCGGCCGCGACCACGACGCCCTTCAGCTGCGCGACGCACAGGTTGCCGTAGGTCTCGCCGTCACAGCCACACACAGGCATCACCACGCCAGGGCACGCGTCGACGGGTGCGGCGCAGACTCCGACGATGATCCCCTCGCAGGCGCCCATGTCGGCGACGCAGACCATGCCAGCGGCGCACTCCGCGGCTGCCGGCCCATCGCTCGCCTTGAAGCTGCAGGCGACCGGGACACCACCGCCGTCGTCGCCCGAACCAGCGTCATCGTCGCCGCCGTCGTCGCCCG
>CALGHC010000528.1 GCA_937915965.1 uncultured Myxococcales bacterium | reverse complement strand
GACTTCAACAACCTGCTGACCGTGGTCCTGGGCAGCGCGGAGCTCATGCTGGCGACGCTCGCCGACGACCACCCCGCCACCCCGTTTGTGCAGCAAGCGATCACGGCGACGAGCCGGGCCGCGCTCCTGACACGGCAGATGTTGGCGTACGCCGGCCGCACCCCGTCGGCCGCCAAGGCGATGGACGTCTCGTCCGTGGTCAGCGAGACGAGCCACCTCCTACGAGTAGCCATCCCCAAGGGCACAAAATTCATCTTGGACCTGGCACCAGCGCAGGTCGTGGTCAAGGCGGACCGCGCCCAGCTCGAGCAGGTGGTCATGAACCTGATCACCAACGCGGCCGAGGCGCTGGAGGCCGGCGCAGGCGAGATCGCCCTGCGAACCCGCCAGGAGAGCTGCACCGAAGCGTACCGGACGGGCCTGGTCGGCGGCACGGTCTTGCCCGAGGCGCCCTGCGCCGTGATCGAGGTCGTCGACACCGGCGGCGGCATCGAGCCGAGCGACCTCGCCCGGATCTTTGACCCATTCTATACCACCCGTTTCGTCGGCCGGGGCCTGGGCTTGGCCACCGTGCTGGGGGTCGTTCGAGCCCACGGTGGCGGCCTCGCTGTCGAGACGAAGATCGGCGGCGGCACGCGCTTCTCGGTGCTCTTGCCGCTGACCGACGAGCGCGCCGAGGCGCCGGCCACCCGCCCGCCGGTCAGCAAGAAGGTCCTCGATGGCCTGGCCGTCGTCGTCGACGACGAGCCGACGGTCGCCGCGGTCGCCACGGCGATGCTCGCCAGCATCGGCTTCGCGGTCGAGGTCCTGGATTCTGGCGAGGCGCTGATGGCACGTCTCAGCGGCCCTGGTGCCGTGCCGTCGGTCGTTCTCCTGGACCGGGTCATGCCGGGTATGGGCGGCGACGCGACCCGCCGCCTCGTTCGGGCGCGCTGGCCGTCGCTGCCGCTGGTGATCGTGTCGGGCAAGGAGAAGCCGGTCGACCTCGCCGATGGCGAGCCCGGCTGCGTGTTCATGGCGAAGCCGTTTCGACGAGACGAGCTCGCCGAGGCGTTGGCTGCGGTTGGGGTCCTGTAGGGAGCCCCCTGGCCGCGGAGACGAGACCGAGAATCAGACCCGCGACCGAGCTCGAAGGCCAGAGCCACTTCACGGCAGCAGCTGCAGCACGCCGCCCTTGGCGATGGTCTCGTGGGCCACGCGTAGCACCGGCAGTGGCTCGCCATTCCACAGCGCCCGCCCGACCCGATGCCCCTCTACCCCGGCGCCGGGGGCCTCGATGACCAGCGTGTGGCCCTTGCCGTCACCTGCCGGGATCCACAGCTCTGCCCGGGCGTAGCGCGGCGCGCCCAGCTCCCAGATGCCGTCGCCGGGGGCGAGCGGGTAGATCCCCAGCGCATTGAGCACGTACCAGGCCGAGGTCGCACCCGAGTCGTCGTTGCCCGGCAGGCCGCCCGGCGCCGCCGCAAAGTCCTCCGCCAGCACCTTCTCGAGGCGCGCCTGCGCGTGGTCCGGCCGACCGGCTCGGCCGTACATCCAGGGGATGTGAAAGCTCGGCTCATTGCCAATATCGAACTCGCCGCCAGCAAAGAACGCGTCGAGCTTGGCGACCATCGCCTCGGCACCGCCCAGCGCCGCTGCCAACCCCTCGGGATCGTGCGGCACCGAGAAGGTGAAGATCCAGCTTGTCGCCTCGACGAAATAGACGCCGTATTTGGCCGGATCAAAGGGCTCGACCCAGCTGCCGTCGGCCTCCTTGGCCTGCATGAAGCCCTTGGCGGGGTTGAACTGGTGCTTCCAGTTGGCCGCGCGCGCGTCGAAGTGGGCCGCGCTGTCGGCGTCGCCGCGGGCCTGGGCAAAGCGCGCCGCTGCAGAGTCGGCCTGGGCGTACTCCAGGGTCATCGACGCCGCCTGGGTAGGGTCGCAGCTCGCCGGCACCCAGCCAAGTTTGACGTACTCGGGGATGGTGCCGAGGTTGAGATAGCCACACAACAGCGCGGCGCCTGGGTTGTCGTTGTCCTCGGTCAGCGTCTTGACCATCGCGGTCCAGGCCAGATCCGCGTCGAAGTCGCGCAGTCCCTTGACGTAGCTGTCAGCGAGGATCGGGATGGCCGAGTTGCCGGTCATGACGCGGCTGTAGCCGGTGGCGTTCCAGGTGCACTTGGGCAGCCAGCCGCCCTCTTCGTAGATGTGCAGCATCGACCAGGCGATGTCGCCGCGGATCTCCGGTTCGATCAGCGTGCCGAGCGGATGCAGGGTGCGGAAGGTGTCCCACATGCACCAGTCGTCTGTGTAGAAGCGCCGGCCTTTGCCGTCGTGGCTGTGGTGGACTCCGTCGGCGGCGGAGTGAAAGCGGCCGCCCGCCTCGGTGTAGTCCGCCGGTTGGAACAGGGAGTGATAGAGCGCGGTGTAGAAGATGCGCCGGCTCGCTTCGTCGTCGCTCTGGCCGCCTCCGTCGCCCGGGCCGCCGCCAGCGTCCGGGCCGTCGCTGACCTTGATCCGACTGAGGGCGGCGTTCCAGGCCGCGCGGGCGCGGGCGCGCACGGTGTCGAAGGGGTCCTCGCCGATCTCGGCTTGCAGGTTCGCCTCGGCCTGGGCCATGTCGATGAACGAGATGCCGATGCGCATCGTGATCGTGCCGCCCGCGTCGCCGAAGCCCAGCCAGCCTCCGACCGACTCGCCTTGGGCGGGGTTGACGTCAGCGGCGAGCGGCTGGCCGTGTTGGCTGGCACCCGAGGCGACGATGTCGCGGTCGAAGACTGCGTGGAAGAAGACGACCGAATCAGCGGTCGGATGATCCTCAAGCAAGACGCTCAGCAGAGGATGCACGTTGTAACGCGCCCAGCCGCGCACAGCCCGCTCGCTGACGCGCTCGAAGAAGCTCTCAACGGGCTGACCGTTGCTGTGGCCGAGGTCGAAGATCAGCCCGGCGTCGGTGCCCGCGACGAAAGCGAGACGGTGCACAGCGGCGTGGGCCGACGCGGTCAGCTCTACGCGAATCTTCGAGTCGTCGAGGGTGACCGCGTAGTAGCCCGGCTCGGCGACCTCGGTGCCGTGCGTGAACGGCGCCTCATGGGCGGGCAAGGCCGTGGTGATCGTGCCGGCGAAGGGCATCACCAAGACCTGCGAGTATCCGTTGTTCGAGCCGCCGGGACCGAGCAGGTGGGTGTGCGAGAAACCGGAGAGCGCGCTGGCCTCGTAGTGATACGCGGCGATCTCGCCGAGCGGATCCACCGTATCCGGGCTGGCGCGCACCATACCGTGCGGGACCAGCGCGCCCGGCAGGACGTTGCCTGAGCCGCCGGTGCCGATCATCGGATCCACCAGGGCGGCGAGGTCGTCGACGACGAGAGGCTGCGGCGGCGGCAGGGCTTCGGGCTGATCGGCGGCGTCTTCGCCGCCACAGGCAGCGACCGACAGCAGCAAGGCGAACAGGGTGGAGAGGTTGGCGCAGGTGGCGCGGGAGGCGCGGGAGGCGCGGGTGGCGGCGCGGGTG
>CALGHC010000527.1 GCA_937915965.1 uncultured Myxococcales bacterium | reverse complement strand
TGGACCGCGTGGCTGGCCCGCGGAGATGCCGCCCTCGGCGCGATCGGCCGACTGGATCTCGGTGCCGCGGCAGGCGTTGGTGCTCCGGTAGCCGAAACGGTCGGCCCGGCGCTCGGCTACGCGGCAGTCGCCGGCGATCGCGGCGACCTCTTGCTGCCTCCCCTCCTCGACGGAGACTATCCTTCGGTCTCTACGCCACAGTCCTCGCAGTCTCCGGCTGGCGCTCGCGTGACAACAACGCCGGCCGGCAGCGCCGCGACCTCGTCGCTGCCGGCCTGGTTGGTACCTCCGTCCGCCCGCCGAGCCGCGACCACGGCTGCGGCGCTCCAAGACCCGGCCCAGACCGCGGGTTCGGCCGCCCTGTCGGCGACTTCGTATCAGAGCGGCGCGTCCCAGAGCAGCATGCCCCCGAGCAGCGCTCAGATCGGTCGTTCGCCTGCGGCCGGGCTCACGGCAGTTTGGAGCCTCGGCCTGGCCGAGCGCCTTGAGGCCCGCCACGTCGGCGGTCTCGCGCCCGTCGAGCGCTCGGTGACCTGGCAGCCGCATTTCAGCACGGCGGCCATGGCCGGGCCGGGTTCGCTGCCCCCTGGTCTCGTCGGCAGCCTGACTGGCCTCGGTGGTTTGACCGGCCTGGGTGGTCTGACTGGCCTGGGTGGTCTGACTGGCCTGGCTGGCTTGAGTGAGCAGCTTGGCCTGCGCGACCCGACCGAGTCGACCTTGGCGGCCGCTGGCCCCTTCGGGCTGACGAGTCTCGCGCCCGAGCTGCGCGCCGCGCTGCAGGGTGGCGAGGCCGCACAGCGCCTCTTCGGCGGCGAACTCGGTGCCGACGCAGGCGTGGGCGAGTGGCTGGCTCTCGTCGACGACGGCATGGCCCCGGAGGCTGCGGCTGCGACCGTGCTCGCGCGTCGACAGCAAGGCTCCCCCGGCGTTGGTACGCCGCCGGTCGGGATCGCCGCCGCGGGTCGCGTCGCGAAACGGCGTGCCAACGAGCGACCGGCACCTCTCGCGCAGGCCGCGGCGGCGGCGATCGGCGCCGTCGTGCAGCAGGCGAGCCGCGCGAGCCGAGCGATAGGGGCCTCCGAACGCATCCCGACGGCAGCGCGCGCACAGTCGACCATGGACCTCGCCGGCACCGGAGTGGCGCATCTGGCGGGCACCGTGCTCGGCCTGATGCCCAATGGCCAGGCAGACGCGGTCACGCCCTGGTTGTTGCACCATGAGGTGATGCGCGGCGCCGCAATCAGCGCCAGGCCCATGCGAATCGGCGACGGCGGCGAGATCGAATTGATGGGTGGATCGGCGGCCATCGCGCAGGCGCGCATGGTGGCCACGTCCGCAGCACAGATCGCCAACGCGCCGACGGCGTCCAGCGCGCGGGCCACGGCGCAGTCGGGGGCCGCCGCAACGACGACCGCCGCTGGCGTGACCCCGATCGAGCGGGCGCTGCGTCTTCCGCGCGGTGGCAGTGGAGTTCTCGACGTGCGCGAGCCAGCCGCATTGCGCGCTGCCCTGCAGGTCCTCGGAGAGCAGACCGGCGGTCGCCACGCACCAGCGGTGGCCACCGCATTCCTGGCACGCTGGTTTGGTCGGCCCGAGACAGAGGTCCGCCGCGCGTTGCGCGATGTCGGTAGGGGGGCTCTGGTCACCATCGGCGAAGATTCTCACCGCCCGGCCGCGCCCGGCCTCGCGTCATCAGCGCGGACACCGCTGCGCGCGGAGAAGGCAGCTGCCGCGGCCGATGGAACCGTCGAGATGACTGGTCTCGCCGCGCTGCAGGCGCTCGACGCCGGCAGCTTCAACAAGCTTGGCGCTGAGCTGCTCGAGCCGACGGCCGAAACAGCGGCGGCGCCATCCGGATCGGCTGGCGCGCCGGCCGCGTCTGATATCGGTGCGCGGCAGCCGGCGCGATTGTGGCAGAGCACGGCGATGCGCACCCACCACTTTGCACCCACCGGGCTGCGACGTGGCCGCGGCTTGTTCGACGTCGGACGGCGCATGGGTCGCGGTTTGCAGGTCCTCGACCGCAAGCATGGTTCGCAGCGGGCCGGATATGGCGCCGCCGGTCTGGGCGACAGCGAGCTCGTTGGTCTCGGCCCAGAGGGTTCAAGTGGCAAGGGCGGCTCCTTCCACGGCGACGCTTTTGGTACGCCCGGTGCGCTGACGGGAGCCGAGCGACTCGGCGACGAGGTCCACGCTCGGCGCGCGACCCGCGCGGGCCGGGTCGGTCGCTCGATGGCGCCGGAGATGGTCCGGTCTTCTCGGCGTGCGGGCGGCGACGGCGGACCGGCATCCGGTCCGTCCGACTTCCAGTTTGGCGAGACCGGCGACTTGGTTCGTCCGACCGCTGCGGTCGAGGCGGCGGCGGGATTTAGCTCGTCGAGTGCGACCGGTGCCCGGCAGGGCGCCCAGGCCGGCGCCATGGCCCGGGTCCTGTCGGTCACATCGACGGATTCGAGCAACACGCTGCCGCTGGTCGCTCCGGCGGCCCGGGCGGTCGTCGCCGCGGCGGCCGCAAAGCCGTTGTCGGAGTCGATCACGACGAGCGGTGGTGATGCCCTGCTCGGACAGCCGTTTGGCGCCTCGGGTAGCGGGCCGGCCGCCGCCGAGGGCGGCGGCCAGAGTCGGGAAGCCAATGCGGATGAGAGTGCACAGGACCTCAACGCCCTGGCCAACAGGATCGCACGTTCGGTGATGATTCGTTTGAAGCGCGAGCGCGAGAGAAGGGGGATCCATGTCTAGCAATGCGACGCCGGCCAAGCTGGTCGTGCACAACGAGGACAAGGCTGGCCTCGGCTTCGATAGCATTGACTTCAGCTTCAACCCCGAAGCGGTCCGTGTCACCAAGTCGGTCAAGCCGAAGTCACAGGAACAGGCGGGTCAGGACGCAGCTGAGCTGCAGTTCACGACGGGTGGTTCTGCGAAGATCGAGTTTGGCGAGATCATCTTCGATACCTTCGATTTGCGGCTGAGCGTCTACTCACGCCACATTGCGAAGCTTGAGAAGCTGATCCACGTCAATGAGCACAAGCACCGCCCGGTGCGCGTGATGTTCATGTGGGGGCAGGGCTTCGGGTCGGAGAACGGACGGATCAACACCGGCCACTTCTTCGTCACCGGCTTGGATGTGAACTACATCATGTTCCTGCCGACGGGCGTTCCGGTACGTGCCAAGGTCAAGCTGACGCTGACCGAGGTGCCGCAGGAAGCGACCAAGAAGAAGAGCCCGGACACGGCGCACGTGCATCTGGTCGGCCGAGGCGACAGCCTGCAGTCGATCGCGTGGAGCGAGTACGAGGACCCCAGCGAGTGGCGGCGGATCGCCGAGGCCAATGGCATCGATGATCCACTGAGCCTCGTGCCGGGGCGACGTCTGCTCATCCCGCCGATCCTGAAGTAGGCGTCCGGGCCGATATCTGGGCCGACATCCGGGCCGACATCGGCGCCGATCCGGGCGGCGTCTGACGCTGACCTGGAGGACGAGGAGGGATTCGCATGGACAAGAACGTCGCCGACGTCTCGGTCAAGATAAACGGCGCGAGCAGCATCAACACGGACAGCGGCGCGGCGCTCGAGACGCGCGGCGGCAAGGGCATCTTGTCGGTCGTCGTCGATCTGCGGCTGGATAGCCCGGACATGTTCTCGGTCGAGTACGACATGATGGCGCTTGAGAAGCTCAACCTCATCGACGCTTTCAAGCCTGGCGACGAGGTCGAGATCGCCATCGGTCTGGATACTCAGTCGACGTTGTGCGTGGGCGAGATCTCCTACATCGAGCCCACCTTTGACGTTCAGGTTGGCTACCGCACGACCATCTCGGGCTATCACAAGCTGCACCGCCTCACGCGCGGTCACCGCTCGAAGACATGGGGCGACGGCCTGGAGCCCAACCAGGCGCCAACGGACGCGGCCTCGGACATCATCAACAACTCGAAGGCCCAGAAGGGCGACACCAGCGACGGTCTGAGCGCTTCGGATGTCGGCAGCGCGGCGGTCAAGCACGACTACATCCCGCAGCTCAATTCCTCCGATTTCGAGTTTCTGCGGGCGACGGGTTCGGACCTCGAGTACAAGGCCGACTCCGACAAGCAATCCGATGTGGCCTTCAAGCAGCCAGACGTCGGCGCCGAGCCAGTGGTCACACTGGTGCGCGATCGCAACAGCTCGGATGGCAAAGGCGTTTTTATCCTCTCGGCGAGCTTTCGGTTGTCGACTGTCAGCCAGTACGCCAAGGTCGAGGTTCGCTCGTGGGACTTCAAGGCCAAGAAGGCGATCGTCGGCACGGCCGAGACCTCGACCTACTCCTTCGACGGCACGACCGGCTTCGCGGCGACGGGCAAGGCTCTCTACGGGTCGTCTTCCAGCGGCCGCACCTACACGGTCGTCGATCAGCCGGTCAACACACTCGAAGAGGCCAAGTCGATCGCGCAGGCGCTCTTCGACCAGTTCTCGATGGACTTTCTCAGCGGTGAGGCGACCATCCAGGGCAACCCGGATGTCGCACCCGGCAAGGTTGTCGCGTTCGAGGGCTTTGGCGAAACCTACAGCGGCAAGTACCTGATCACCTCGGCGACCCACACCTATCGGGCCGAGGAAGGCTACCGAACCGCCCTGGCGTTCACCCGCAACACCCACAAGTAGCGGCACCTTCAGTTCGGGGCTCACCGACCGGACCGGCGCCCCTGAGGGCGGGCCGGCGCGGCCGCAAAGCTGACCGTTCGGTCAACAGGCGCTCGTGCCGCGATCGCTTCGCGGGCATTGTTTATATTAGTTGGGAATCAAACAGGAAAATGCAATATGATGGGGTGGCCTGGCCGTCCCGGCGTGGCCGTATGGACTGCCATGCGCTGCTCATTGGCGCCGATCGGTTGACAGCGCGCCGGCCGCCCCGCCACTATCGCCGACGCTCCTGACTGCGTGCGCCTTGGGGGCACCCGGCGCGCTGAAGAGGGTCATCATGAGGCCACCGCATCTCGATGAAGAAGAGGTCCTGATGGCCCTCGACGACACGCTGACGATGTGTGCGGCGGGACGCGTTGACGGCCACCGCTGCCCCTTCTGCCCGGATGTCGAGTTGGCATGCGCTCTCGAAGAGGGTTGGGTGAAGGTGCAGTGCCCGAGCTGCGGGCTGAAGTTCGAGGGTCTCGCGGGCTAGCGAGCGCCTGAGCGGGCGAGGGATGCGGCCGAGCGATGCGGCCGAGCGATGCGGCCGAGCGATGCGGCGAGCGATGCGGCGAGCGATGCGGCGAGCGATGCGGCGAGCGAATAGGGGCCGGTCCAGATCGGGCCGGACGCAACTCGGGGGGGGAACCAGCAGATGGCCAAGAGTTTTCTCGGTCGAGGACTGAAGTTCCCGTTTCAGGTCAACGCTGTCGGTGGCATCTCGATGTCCATCGGCGCCGACAACATTGAGGAGTCGGTGCGGCTCATCATCGGCACGGCCGTCGGCGAGCGCGTCATGCGCCCCTTGTACGGCTGCGTGATTCACGAGTACGTCTTTCATCCCAACTCGGCGTCGACAGCGGGCCTCGTGGCGTACTACGTGCGTGAGGCGCTGCAGAAGCAAGAGCCACGGATCAACGAGGTCAACGTGACGGTGAATCCAGACGGCACCCGCGACAACGTCATGCTGGTTGACGTCAGCTATCGCGTCATCTCAGTCAACGAAGACCACAACCTGGTCTATCCGTTCTACCTCCGCCGGGAGCAAGATCTATGATCCCGAGTCCAAATCTCGACGATCGCCGCTTCGAGGACATCGTCCAGGAAGCCATGCGGCTGATCCCGCAGTACTGCCCGGAGTGGACGAACCACAACCGTGCCGACCCGGGCATCACGCTGATCGAGTTGTTCGCCTGGATGATCGAGATGACCCTGTACCGGGTCAATCGCGTACCAGAGAAGAACTTCCTCGCCTTTCTTGAGCTGATGGGCATCCGCTTGATGCCTCCTCAGCCGTCGCGTTCGGTGCTGCAGTTCCGCATCAACCCCAAGGCCGATCGGGTCGTCGTGCCGGGCAACACGCGGGTGGGCACCAAGCCGGACTCCGGCGGCGCCTTCCAGACCTTCGAGACCGACCGTGACAGCGTGATCACCAGCAACGTGCTCGTGAAGTGCATGAGCCAGCACCACGAGACATTCTCCGACAACTCCGAGCTGCTCGGTCGCGGCACCGCAGGGGTGCCGATCTGGGCCGGCGTGCGTGCGGTGGAACGCTATCTGTACCTCGGCGACGCGCGGCTCGCGAAGTTCGACGACTCGTCGATGTTGACGATTCGCAGCACTTCGACCGCAGACGTCACCCAGGCGCTGGTCAGGATGCTGGAGTGGGACTACTTCGACGGCGACCGCTGGCGCGAGCTGGCGAGCCCGGCGATCGAGGCCGCCGCCGACGAGGTCGTCCTCTCGGGCCCCGTGCAGATCGCCGCAACGACCGTCGGTGACGAGAACGGATTTTTCGTGCGCGGCCGGCTCGCTGAGGTGCCTGAGGCGCCCGACGAGACCCTCGTCGACATGATCCAGATGCGTTTGGAGCTGGTCGGCGAGGGAGAGTTGCCCGACCACGCGCTCGCTGCGATGGAGGCCGGCCTCTTCCTCAAGCTCGATCTCGACCGCAACTGCCAGCCGTTCGGTCGCGAGCCTGCGAGCGATGGGGCCTTCTACGTCGCCAGCGAGCGCGTCTTTGGTCACGCCGACGCCGACATCCGCATCGACATCGACGTCGCTGATCCGTCACTGGTGCCCGCGGCGCAACCCTCCGAAGATCTCGTGCTGGTCTGGGAGTATTTCAACGGCAAGCGCTGGAAGCTGCTGGGCCGCAACGGCTTTGGTGAGTTCGACGAGGAAGATCCGGGGCACGCCTTCCGCGACGAGACGCTCTGTTTCACCTCGACTGGCTTCGTCGGTTTTCACCGGCCCAAGGACCTCAAGCCGACCAAGGTCAACGGCGAGGAGGCCTGGTGGATCCGCGCACGCATCGAGCGGGGCGACTTCGGCGTGGCGGGCAGCTACGAGCTGGAGAACGACCGCTGGGTCTGGAAGGACACCCGACCGCTGCGACCACCGACCATCAAGGCGATGACGCTGCGTTTCGTCGAGAAACAGCACCACCCCGACAAGCTGATCGCCTACAACGACTTCGTCTACTCGGATCACACGTCCGTCGCACGCGAGGAGCTCAAGGGATTCCAACCCTTCACCCCAGTGACGGAAGAGAGTCCGACGCTCTATCTGGGCTTCAGAGAGCCTTTCAGCAACGAGGGTCACCAGCTCTATTTTGACCTGCACGAGTCTGAGGGGCCCGGTCGGCAGCTCAAGGCTCTCGCCGGTGCGACGTCCGCGCTGCTTGAGCGGGCGCGTGCCGAACAGGTCATCGCCTGGGAGTACTGGACGGGCAAGGACTGGCAGTCGCTGGTCGCCCATGACGCGACCCACGGCTTCTCGCAGTCTGGATTCGTCGAGTTCGTCGGGCCCAAGGACCACCGCGCCAACAAACGCTACGGCGAGAACCTCTACTGGCTGCGCGCTCGACTTGAGTTTGGCGGCTATGACGAGCCACCCCTGCTGCGCAACGTGCTGAACAACTGCGTGTACGCCTCCAACCTGATGACCTGGGGCGAGACCATTCTCGGCTCGTCCAAGGGCACACCCAACGAGTTCTTCAAGTTCGTCCGCGGGCCGGTGCTTCCGGGTCAGCAGATTGTTGTGCGTGAACGCGAGCGGCCGACCTCTGACCAGCTCGCGCTGATCGTCGCGGACGAAGGGGAGACCGCGGTCTTCGACGACCCCGATGGCGACGGCGTGTTCATCCGCTGGCACGAGGTCGAGAGTCTCTTCGACTCCGGGCCGGCGGCACGTCACTACGTCAAGGACATCGTCGCCAACGAGATTCGATTCGGCGATGGCATCCACGGGATGGTGCCGCCCAAGGGCGACCGCAACGTCGTCTGCAGGCGCTATCAGGTCGGCGGCGGCGAAGCGGGCAACGTGCCGGCGGACAGCGTCAACGTGCTGCTGCAGTCCGTGCCCTACGTCGAGCACGTCGCCAATATCTATGCCGCGAGCGGCGGCTGTGACCTTGAGACCGTTGAAGAGGCCAAGCTGCGAGGGCCGCACTCGCTGAAGGCGAAGAGCCGCGCGGTCACCGCCGAGGATTACGTCTGGTT
>CALGHC010000526.1 GCA_937915965.1 uncultured Myxococcales bacterium | reverse complement strand
GGCGATGCGGGGCGATGCGGGGCGATGCGGGGCGATGCGGGGCGATGCGCGGCGATGCGCGGCGATACGCGGCGATGCGCGGCGATGCGCGGCGATGCCGGGCGATCGGCGAAGTTGCGCTCGCGCACGAACTGCGCTGCAATGCCCGCGCGCCCTGGCCGCCACGACCTCCGGCCAAAGAGCCCGCGCGAGCGCGAGAATCACCTTCGCTCGCGGAGCCCACAATCCAGACTGGTCGGTGAGATGCCATGCCCGCAGACACAACGGACCTCGGCGGCGCGGCGGCCGCGCTGGCGAACGGACATGAGCTCGCCGCGCTGCGCAAGGCGGTGCACGCGTCGGGCGAAGCGATCTTCCTGACCGACCGCGACGGCACCTTCACCTACGTCAACCCGGCGTTCTGCGCGCTCTATGGCTGGCAGCCCGACGAGCTGATCGGCAAGGCGACGCCGCGGGTGATCAAGAGCGGCGTGCTACCACCCGAGGCCTACGAACACTTCTGGCGGGCGATCACCAGCGGCGAGATCGTCGCCGGCGAGATCGTCAATCGCCACCGGGACGGCGCCCTGCGCATCGTCGCCAGCAGCGCCAACCCGATCGCCGACGACGACGGCGAGGTCGTCGGCTTCTTCGCGATCCAGACCGACGTGGCCGAGCGTCATCGCGCCGATCAGGAGCGCGCGCGCCTGGCCGCCGTGGTCGAACAGTCCACCGACGCCGTGGTCATCTTCGACACCAACCTGGCGATCGTCTACGTCAACGAGGCCTTCGAGCGGTCGACTGGCTTCAGCCGGGAGGAGGCAGTCGGCCTGTCGATGTGGGCGTTTCGCACCGCCGACCAGGACGCCTCGTTCTACGACGACGTCATCGCGACCCTCGAATCGGGCGCAGACTGGTCAGGGCGCATGACCAACCGCAGCCGCGCCGGCGAGACGCTGCCGCGGCAGGTGACCATCCGCGTCCTGCGCGACGACCACGGCAAGCCACACAGCTACATCTCGACGGCGCGGGACGTCAGCCGCGAGGAGGCGCTGCAAGCCCAGCTCACCCAGGCCCAGAAGATGGAGGCTGTCGGCCAGCTCGCCGGCGGCGTCGCGCACGACTTCAACAACATCCTCTCGATCGTGCTGAGCTGCGCCGACCTGGTCCTCGACGATCTCACCGAGCAGAGCACCATCCGCGACGACCTCCTGATCATCCGCGACGCCGCCCGTCGCGGCGCGTCGGTCACCCGCCAGCTGCTGACCTTCAGCCGCCACCACGTCTCGGCGCCGGTCGCGCTCGATGTCGACGACCTGATCGGGGTCCTTCTGGATCTGCTGCAAAAGTCAGTCGGCGAGGCGATCACCGTCGCGACCGCCCTGGGCGCCGCGCCACTGCTGGTCAAGGCAGACCCAGGCAACCTCGAGCAGGTCCTGCTCAACCTGGTCCTCAACGCCCGCGACGCCATGGCGGGCGAGGGCGAGGTGCGGATCAAGACCGCCAAGGTCGACCTTGGCGTCGACGACATCAGGCCACATCAAGGCCTGAGCCCGGGCCCCCATGTGCGGATCGTCGTCGCGGACAACGGCTGCGGCATGACCCGAGAGGTCGCCGATCGCGCCTTTGAGCCCTTCTTCACGACGAAGCCGCAGGGCAAGGGCACGGGCCTCGGGCTCGCCATCGCCTACGGGGTCGTCAAGGGCGCGGGCGGCGATATCAGCCTGCGCAGCGATCCGGGTGTCGGTACGCGTTTCGAGATCCTGCTGCCTACCACCGACGACGATCTGGAGGCGGCGCCGCCCTCGAAGCGCGAGCGGACCGCAGGCGACGGCGCCCGCACAGTCTTGCTGGTCGAAGACGAAGACGGCGTGCGCGCGCTCGCCACGCGCATCCTCGAGCGCGCCGGTTACACCGTGCACGCGGCCCGCGACGGCGTCGAGGGGCTTGAGGTCTACGCCCGAGAAGCCGCCGCGATCGACCTGGTCGTGACCGACGTCGTCATGCCCCGACTCTCCGGGCCGGCGATGGCCGATTCGCTGTGGGTCGGGCGCCCCGATCTGCCGGTCCTGTTCATGTCCGGCTACGCCGACATGGGCGGCGACCCACGCCTGCAGGGGGCGACTCAGCACGTCCTGGCCAAGCCGTTCGTGGGCGCGACGTTGACAGGCGCTGTGGCGAAGCTGATCGACGACCAGCAGCGCCCGGACGAACCCTGAAACAGGCTGGGTGGCTCGGCGCTCGTTTGGCTGCGGGAAAGAGCCCCTACCACCCACCCGGCCACAGCTCGAACTGCTCGCCCGCGCGTGGCACCCGCGGCGGCTCGGCCAGCCTCACGCCCATGCCGATCAAGCGAACCGGCCGCTCGCCGCGATCCCAGGCGGCCTCGAGCAGCTCGGCAAAGACCTCCAGCTCGGGGGCGCCGAGGCCCGCCCGGTCGATCGTCGTCGTCTCGAAGTCCTCGAAACGCAGCTTGACGGTAAAGCCGCGGACCCGGTCGGCGACGGCGGCCTGTTGGTAGCGCTCCAAGAAGACCCCGTGCAGGCGCTCGAGCTCGTAGTGGCAGGCGTCGAGGTCGGGCAGATCCTCGTCAAAGGTGCGCTCGACGCTCAGCTGCTTGCGCACGCGATGCGGCACGATGGGGCGGTCGTCGATGCCGCGAGCGAGCTCGTACAAGCGCTTGCCCCAGCGGCCGAAATGCGACTCGAGTGTGGCCACACCGAGGGCCTGCAGGTCGCCGCAGGTCGCCACCTTGAGGCCGGCGAGGCGTTCACCCGTGACACGGCCCACCCCGGGGATCCGGCCGACTGGCAGGGCGTGTACGAACGCCGCGACCTGGGCGGGTGTGATGACAAACTGCCCGTCGGGCTTGTTCCAGTCGCTGCCGACCTTCGCCAGGAAGCGGTTGGGCGCCACGCCCGCCGAGGCGGTCAGGCCGGTGGTCTCGCGGATCTCGCGGCGGATCTGTTCGGCCATGCGGGTGGCGCTGCCGTCACAGGCGGGGCTGTCGGTCACGTCGAGGAAGGCCTCATCGAGGGACTGCGGCTCAACCAGGTCCGTGTAGCGTCGAAAGATATTGCGAATGCGACCGCTCTCGGCGCGGTAGACATCGAAGCGCGGCGGCACGAGCACGAGGTTGGCACACAGTCGCACTGCCCGCGCGCTCGCCATCGCCGAGTGCACGCCAAAGCGACGCGCCTCGTAGTTGGCGGTCGCGACCACACCGCGGCGCTCGGGCCGGCCGCCAACGGCGAGAGGCACGTCACGCAGCGCCGGATCATCGCGCATCTCGACCGCAGCGAAGAAGGCGTCCATGTCGACGTGGATGATCTTGCGCTGCCGGGGCGCTGCATCGGTAGGAGCAGCATCGGCTGCGACGTCGTCGGAAATGCCGGCATCGGACGCGGCGGCATCGGACGCGGCGACATCGGACGCAGCGGCATCGGATGCAGCGTCGTCGGATGCAGCGTCGTCGGATGCAGCGTCGTCGGTCAAAGCCAGGTCGGTCGTCTTGCGGTCGGTCATCGCGCACCTCCTAGGGAGGGGGAGCTGCGCAGCCAGTGTGGCGGGGCGCCCCCCTCCACGGCAAGTCCGCGCTCAGCGCCACTGCCAGCGGCGCATCGGACGATTGCGACGGCTGTGATCGAGGCGCGGACAGGGCCGCGGCAGCACGGGTCGCACCAGCTTCTGCCACAGCTCGGGCCGAAGCGGCCGGGACCGACGCAGCGACGAGGCGCCGATCGAACGGTCGCCGCGCGGCAGGTCGGGGTGGGCAGGTGTGGGCCGCAATCGAGTCATCAATGTCTTCCCATGGGACGTCACGGCGGCCGCCAAAGGCAGCGTGGCCTGCGGTTGGCGCCGGGGCGGACGGTACGGCGTGTGGCTCGCGACGGCCAGAAAATCGCCATGTGGCGGCGCCTGCTGGCCAGCCCCTGTCCCGCACATCGAGCCGGGAGTGTCGCACTTCGGGCCGGGTGTCTTGCACTTCGGGCCGGTGTGCGCCATGAAGTGACGCGGCGCCGGTGATCGAGCCAGCGACCGGTGGAGGATCTACGCGATGGGCGAGTCTGAAGTTGTGACGCAGAACGTTCGCGTGCGCGTGAAGTCTCGCTATGTGCAGGAACACAGCCAGCCCGAGCAGAACCACTGGTTCTTTGTCTACACGATCCGCATCGTCAACGAGGGCGAGGCCTCGGTTCAGCTGCTGCGGAGGCGCTGGGTCATCACCGACGGCAACGGCGGGGTCGAAGAGGTCGAAGGCGCCGGAGTGGTCGGCGAGCAGCCGGTCCTCCAACCCGGCGAAGGCTTTGAGTACACGTCCGCATGCCCGCTGCGAACCCCCGTCGGCAGCATGCACGGCGCATACGCGATGCTGACGGCAAGCGGCGACCCGTTCGACGCCGAGATCGCGCCTTTCGCGCTCTTCGAGCCAGGTTCCGTAAACTGAGTCGCTGAGTCACTGAGTCGCTGAGTCACTGAGTCACTGAGTCACTGAGTCGCTGAGTCACTGAGTCGCTGAGTCGCAGCCGAGCGCGCAGCGGACCAACGGCCTCTGTTGGCGGCGAATGTCTGGCGAATGTCTGGCGAATATCTGGCGAATATCTACAGGCAGCCGATCAGCGGCGCCTCGGTGCAGCCCGTGACAGCGTTGCAGCCGTAGGTCGTGCACTGCGCACCCTTGCCGCAGGTCTCGACCGCCATCGTCGCGCACGCGCCGGCCTCCAGACAACCCGCATGCCCCCACGGGTTGACCCTGGCGACGAAGACGGCTGGGCCATCGCCGACCCAGGTGCCACCGACAAGCAGGTCACCATCCGAGAGGGGCGCCAGCGACGTGATCTCGCCAGCGTCGGGCCACGTCCGGGTCCAGCCCAGCGCACCGTTGGCCTCCAGGCGACCCATCCACAGCGTCGGCGATCCGTTCTTGCCGCCCCGCCCTGCGACCACAAAGCTGCCGTCCGCCGCCGGCACGATCGCGTGGAAGGCGAGATATGCCCCCCAGCTGACGTTCTTCTCGGCGACGATGAGGCCGGCCGCGTCCAGCCAAAGCAACCAGCCGGTCGCCGAGGTCGGCGAGATAGTCCGAGCGCCCGCGACCAAGACCCGGCCGTCCTCGAGCAGTGTGGCCGCCCGCGGCACGTCGGCCGAGACCTTGTCGTAGCCGTAGGGCTTGCCCCACAGCGGCTGCATCGCGGCGTCGAAGCGGCCGAACCAGGCGTTGGCTTTGTCGCCGCCGACCGACGGACGGTCGATGGCGCCGACCACGGTGACG
>CALGHC010000525.1 GCA_937915965.1 uncultured Myxococcales bacterium | reverse complement strand
CGCACGGCCGTCACCGCGGTCGCAGCGGGCCCCCGCGCCGCCGCGCCGCCGCGCTCCTCAGGTCGCGATCGCGTCTGGCCGCGCAAGAGCGATGCGCAGCTACGCACACAGCTTTCGCCTTTGGCCTTCGAGGTCACCCGCCGCGGCGGCACCGAGCCACCATTCCGCAACGCGCTGTGGGACGAACACGGCGAGGGTCTCTATGTCGACGTCACCACCGGCGAGCCGCTCTTCAGCTCGCGCGACAAGTTCGACTCGGGCACCGGCTGGCCCAGCTTCGTGCGGCCCGTCGAGGCGGGACGCGTCGTCGCGCGCGTCGACCGATCGCTTGGTGTGGCGCGCACCGAGGTCCGCTCGCACTTTGGCGATGCCCACCTCGGCCACGTCTTCGCCGACGGCCCCACGCCGACCGGCGAGCGCTATTGCATCAACTCCGCTGCGCTGCGATTCGTGCCGGTCGACCGCCTTGAGGCAGAGGGCTACGCCGCCTGGCGGGGCGCCGTCACAGGCAAACGCGACGCGCCGGGCAGTGATACCGACAACAGCTGCGCCGTCGCGGTTCAGGCGGCACCCGCGGCGGCAGGCGACGCACCGGGCTGCGCCCCCACCGTCGAGGAGATCATCCTCGCCGGCGGCTGCTTCTGGGGCATGGAAGAGATCCTGCGCGGTGTGCCCGGCGTGATCGAGACCGAGGCCGGCTACTGCGGCGGCACGACCGCCGCGCCGACATACGGGAGCGTCCACACCGGTCGAACTGGCCACGCCGAGGCCGTCCGGGTGGTCTTCGACCCCAAGCGCCTGCCGCTGGCTTCATTGCTGGATGACTGGTTCTTCCGCGCCCACGACCCGACCACCGCCAACCGCCAGGGCAACGACATCGGCAGCCAGTACCGCTCGGCGATCTTCACGACCACGGCTGGCCAGCGGCGGATCGCCCAAGCGGCCAAGCGCCGCGCGGCCACGAGCGGGCGCTGGAACGCGCCGATCGTCACCGAGGTTCTCGCCGCAGGTCCATTCACGCCCGCCGAGAGCGAGCACCAGGACTACCTGCAGAGGCACGCGGGTGGGTATACGTGTCATTATTTGAGGGATTGAGCGGTTTTTTGAGCGGGCTGAGTTGATCTTTTTTTGTTGGGGGGACGGGGCTCGTCCCCAAGGCAGGAAAAGCGTGGTTTTCCTGCCTTTCCCGCTGCTTGCGGGCAGCGTAGCTGCCCTTTCGGGAGGTCAGGGCGTGGCGAGGCGAGGCGAGGCTAGGGCAGGCGAGGCAAGGCTAGGGCAGGCACGGCAAGGCCAGGCGAGGCAAGGCTAGGGCAGGCGCGGCAAGGCCAGGCGAGGCCAAGCAGGGCAAGGCCAGGCGAGGCGAGGCGAGGCGCTGGGTGCCGGGGGAGGGCGGGCGGGGCGTTGGTGCCAACCGCTACCGGCATTCTTGCTTGCGCTGCAGGCCTTTCTTGATGGTGCACACGCTGAGTGGATTGGTTGAGAGGTCGCCGTTCCAGTCGTAGTCGTTGATCCATAGTTTGGTGACGCCGCAGGTGGGTTCGCTGCCGTCCCAGCCCTCGGTGGCAGCGAAGCAGTAGCTGTCGACGCACAAGAAGCCCGCGCAGGTCCAGCCGGGGGACGCGCTGCCGTGGTAGCGGGTCTCGTTGCCGTTTGCGCAGTTGTAGTCCCACTTGCCGCACTTGTTCGCGGTCCCGAACCAGCCGGTCTGACCGGGCTTGGCGCTGCTGTCGCTGTCGCAGCAGTCGCCACCCTTATTCGATGCGCCACTGTAGGGAGCCGCCGCTTTGCATAGACAAGCGCTGTCGCCGGCCACGCCCCATCCGTCGCCGTCGCTGTCCTTGAGAAACGCCTTGCAGCCCTTGGCGCCGGCCTCGTCGGTCTTGCCGTCGCAGTCGGTGTCGTGGCCGTCACAGGCCTCACTCGCACCCTTGTGCACGGCGCTCAGCCCGTCGTCGCAGTCGCCGGCCTTCTGGACCTTGTACAGGCCCGCGGCCTTGCATAGGCACTGGCTGTCGCCGTCCTTGCCGTAGCCGTCGCCGTCGCCGTCGCGCCAGAAGGTCACGCAGAACTTGGCGCCGGCGTCGTCGGTCTTGCCGTCGCAGTCGTTGTCGAGGCCGTCGCCGCACTGCTCCGCGACGCCCGGGTGCACGTTGAACTCGCCGTCGGCGCAGTCTCCCTTGCCCTTGGGGCACGCCTGATTGCTGACAAACGGGACGCCGATGTCGCACCAGCCGTCGCCGTCATCGTCGCAGCCCTCGTCGGTTACGCCATTGCAGTCGTCGTCGAGGCCGTTGCAGCTCTCGCTGGAGCCATTGCCGACCTCTGCCTGGCACTGAACGCCGCCGCCATCGGGCCGACAGACAAGCTGGCCGTTGCCCTTGCATGCCCCCGTGCCCAGGCTGCATGCGCTGCCCAACGCGAATCCCTCGTCGGTGCCGCCGTTGCAGTTGTTGTCGACGCTGTCGCAGACCTCGAAGGCGTCGACGTGGACCCCGGGGTTGCCGTCATTGCAGTCGCCGGCCTTCTTGGCCTTGTAGGGTGCGACCGCCTTGCATAGACACTTCAGCTGGCCGGGGACGCCGTAGCCGTCGCCATCGGCGTCGAGGAAGAGCTCCTCGCATAGCTTCGCACCCTCTTCGTCGGTCTGGCCGTTGCAGTCGTTGTCGAGCGAGTCATCACAGGTCTCCGTGTAGCCCGGGTGCACGTTGAACTTCTGGTCGTCGCAGTCGCCCGATTGCCCGGTGACGTACTTGCCGTCGGCCTCACACAGGCAGGCGCTCTCGCCGGCGTTGCCCCAGCCGTCCTTGTCGCCGTCCTTGAACCACTGGCTGCAGCCCTTGGCGTCGGCCTCGTCGGTAGCGCCGCTGCAGTCGTCGTCCTTGCCGTTGCAGCTCTCGATCTGGCCCGGATGAATCGCCCCCGACTTGTCGTCGCAGTCGCCGCCGGCGGCAGCGGTGTAGCTGTCCTTGGCGGTGCACAGACACATCTTGTCGTCCGTTTGGCCCCAGCCGTCCTTGTCGATGTCGAGGTAGAAGGTCGCGCAGTCGAGTGCGCCGACCTCGTTCTCGATGTCGTTGCAGTTGTCGTCCTTGCCGTTGCCGCAGATCTCCGGCACGCCCGGGTGCACCTTGGGGTCGCCGTCGTTGCAGTCTTCGTTGTTCTGGGCTGTGTAGGGCAGGGTCGGACCGCACAAGCACAGCGACTGCACCTGGCCAAAGCCGTCCTTGTCGGCGTCGGCGAAGAAGACCTTGCAGCCGGTCAGCTCGGCGCCCTCTTCAGCGGCGTCGGTCTTGCCGTCGCAGTTGTCGTCGATCTGGTTGGCGCAGGCCTCGACCTGGCCAGGCGAGATCGCCGCGACCTCGTCGTCGCAGTCGCCGCCGCCCTTCGGGCAGACCACCGGCTTGCCGGCCAGGACCAGACCGGCGTCGCACCAACCGTCCTTGTCGTCGTCGCAGCCCTCGTCGGTCTTGCCGTCGCAGCCGTCGTCGACGTCGTTGCAGACCTCGGCCGCGCCGGGGTGGACCGTCTTGTCGTCGTCGTCACAGTCATCGCCGACCTGCGCCGTATAGTCACCGGCTGGGGCGCACAGGCACTTCTTCTTCTTGGACGTCGGCGTCGCTGCGACCCCGTGGCCGTCGTTGTCGGCGTCGAGCCACCAGTCGTCACATCCCTTCGCGTCTTCCTCGTCGGTCTCGCCGTCGCAGTTGTCGTCGGCGCCATTGCAGCTCTCGGCGACGAGGGGTCCGACCTTGCCGTCGAGCGGTGCGCAATCTTCGCCGTCGTTGGTGCCGTCGCCGTCCTTGTCGTCGTCGACGCAGTCGGCGATGCCGTCCCCGTCGAGGTCGGCGAAGCCCTCGTCGGTCTTGCCGTCGCAGTCCTCGTCCTGGCCATCGCAGGTCTCGGTCGCAGCCGCCGGCGCCGCGCACGCCATCGTCCCGCCGCTGCACGCCGCGACGCCCACGCAGGTGCCGAAGTCGTTGGTCTGCTCGCACGCCTGCGTGACGACGTCCTCGTCGGTCTTGCCGTCGCAGTCGTCGTCGCCGCCGTTGCAGGTCTCGGCCACCGGGACCGACGCGTCGCAGGCGCTCAGGCCCATCGCGCCGCATTGCCGCGCGCCGCTGCAGCTGCCCGCCTCGTTGGCGATCGTGCAGGCCGTGCTCGCCCCTTTGGCGATCGCGTGGCCGCTGCACGTGCAGAGGCCGTCATCCCGTACGCATTGCTTGGCGGCGCCGGCCGTGCCCTCGCTCGGTGTGCAAGTGTAGCCGGGCGGGCAACCCAGCGCGTCGTCGCACGCGCCTCCGCAGAAGCGGCCGATCGACTCGCCGTAGGACAAACACAGCGCGACCTCGCCGCTGCTGCCGCAGTCGCCGTCGTTGTGGCAGGGCTGGCACAGATCGACGTGGCGCGGCAGACAGATGAAGACCGCGTCGCTCGTCGCCGATTGGGCGCATACAAATCCCGCCGGGCAGCAGTCGAAGCACGCCTTGGTGCAGACCAGCCCCGCAGCGGACTCGACGCAAAACCCGCTGTCGCAGTCGGCGCCGTTCGAGCAGGCCGCGCCCGGTTCGCCCGGCGCGGGCGCGAGCGGAAAGTCGCAGGTGGATGACGTCGCGCCGTCGTCGACGTCGGCGCCGTCGTCAGGGACCCCGTCGCCGCCGTCGCCATCGGCCGCTGTGTCTGCTGATCCGCCGTCGCCACCCGTGTCGAGGCTCAGGCTGCTGTCGAAGATCGGTACGCTGCCATCGCCGCCGCTGTCGAGCAGGGGCGTCGCCGTGCCTGTCTCGCCCGTTTCGCCGCAGGCCCCCGCGGCCAGGCAGCTGCCGGCGACGATGGCGAACAGCAGCGCGCTAGTTCGACGGACCGGAAGTAGTTCCCTGGTTCGACAGGCCAGGTTGATAGTGGCAAGGCGCGAGGAGGAAGGCGTAGCAGGGCTACGTCGACGACGAGCAACAC
>CALGHC010000524.1 GCA_937915965.1 uncultured Myxococcales bacterium | reverse complement strand
CGCCGGAGCAGACGCCCACCTTGCAGCTGTCGTTCTCGGTGCACTTGTCGCCATCCTGGCAGCCGGTGCCGGTCAGGGGGGCGTGGTCGCACTCGCCGGTCTGTGCGCCGCAGGTGTCGGTCGTGCAGACGTTGCCGTCGGCGCAGTTGACGGCCAGCGTGTTCTTGCACGCGCCGGTCGCGGCGTCGCAGGTGTCCGTCGTGCAGGCGTCGAGGTCGTCGCAGTCCTTGTCGGGGTGGACGCAGAGGTCAGCGTCGTCGTCGCATGCGTCGTCGGTGCAGGCGAGGCCATCGCCGCAGCCACGTGCGCTGTCCTGGGCACAGTTGCCCAAGCCATCGCAGGCGTCGACCTCGCTGCAGTACAGGCCGTCGTCGCACGCGGCACCCTTGACCTTGGGCTTCACGACGCACAGCGGCTGGGCCTCGTTGGCGACGCAGGTACCGACGTTGCACGCGTCGGATTTGACGCTGCAGTCGACCGGCTCGGTGCCGGCGCACGAGCCGCCGGCGTTGCAAGCGCTTGCCTTCGTGCAAGGGTTGGCGTCGTCGCAAGGGGCGCCATCGGTGATCGTGAAGACACAGTCGCCGGCGGTGCACGAATCGGTGGTGCACACGTTGCCGTCATCGCAGTCTCCGCCGGTCTGGCACTTGCAGCCGGGATCGCCGAAGTCCCAGTCGCCACCGCTGCACGCGCCGCTGCCATCGCAAGCGTCTCCAGCGGTGCACTTCTCGCCGTCGCTGCAGGGGACGCCCTTCGCCTTGGGCTCGGGCTCGCAGGCGCCGCTGGTGGGATTGCACGCGCTGTCGTTGCATGCGTCGCCGACACAGGCGATGCCGGCCGCACCGGCGCAAGCGCCCTTGCCATCGCAAGCGTCGCTGCTGGTGCACGCGCTGCTGTCGTCGCAAACGGTAGCGATGGCTGCCGGCTTGGTCGCGCACGACGCCGCATCCTCGTCGCAGAAGCCAACCACGCAGGCTCCCTTGCCCGGGCAGTCGCGAAGCTTGCCCGCGCAGATGCCGTCCTTGTCGCAGGCGTCCTTGGCGGTGCAGTACATGCCGTCGCTGCACACCGTACCGATCGGCCGCAGCGCGGCCTTGCAAAGGTCAGCTGCCTCGTCGCAGGTGCCGGTGTGGCATGCATCGGAGAGCTCGGCGCAGGTTCGCAGGCCACCGCTGACGCACTTGCCGGCGCCGTCACAGGCCTCCTGCACCGTACAGAACTGGGCGTCATCGCATACGGTCCCCGCCTTCTTGGCGGCCGCCTTGCAGCTGAAGTTCGTCGCGTCGCTGCTGACACACACGGCGTTGTTGCAGACGTCGGCGACCTTGCTGCAGTCGGGCGCAGGACCAACCTGACACGCGCCGGCCTTGCAGAAATCACCGACCGTGCAACCGTCATCGTCGCCGTTGCATTTCGTGCCGTCAGCGCGAGGCGTCTTCTGGCAGACACCGGTCTGTGGGCTGCAGGTCCCGAGGGTGCATGCGTCGCCCAGCCCGGAGCAGTCCTTGGGCGCGTTGCCGCTCTGGCAGGCGCCACCGACGCACGTGCCCGACATCGCCGTCTGGCATTTGTCGCCACTATCGCAGGCCAGCTTGGTGGTGTCGGCGACCGCCACGTGGTTGCAGCTCCCTGCGACGCAGGTATCCACTGTGCAAGGGTTCTTGTCGTCGCACTCCGTGTCGGTCTGGCAGTCGCAGATGTAGGCGACGACACAGCCGCCGTTGCTGCAAGTGTCGGCGGTGCACGAATCGCCGTCGTCGCACTTGGCGGAGTTGTCCGGGGTCCACGCGCAGCCGGTCTCGGATTTGCACGCGTCGCTGGTGCACGGGTTGCCGTCGTCACATGCGGCGTCACTCGGCTTGTAGGCGCAGTCGCCGCTGCCGTCCGTGCAGGAGTCGACGGTGCACGGCAGGCCATCGTCGCAGGCCTTGGGGGCGCCGTTGCACGCGCCCTTGCTGCAGGTGTCCTTGTCGGTGCACGCGTTGTCGTCGTCACAGGGCAGCGCGTTGGGATCGTGCAGGCAGCCTGCGAGCGGATCGCACGAGTCCTCGGTGCAGGGGTTGCCGTCGTTGCAGTCGAGCGCCTGGGCTTCAACGCAGCTGCCCGCGTCGCAGAGGGAGCTGGCGGTGCACGCGTTGCCATCTTCGCAAGCCTCGCCCTGTGCCTGAACGGTCGATTCGCAAGCGCCGCTGACCGGGTCGCAGGCGATCTTCAAGCAAGTCGACGCAGCCGATGTGTCGCAAACGACGGCAGCCTCAGGGTCGGCGACGCATGCGCCGGCGATGCACTCCTGCGGACCCAGGCAGAGGTTTCCGCCCTGACAGTCGACATCTTGCTGGCACGCGCAGATCGAATCTCCGCTGCAGCCTCCAGGCGCACAGTGATCGTCGCCGGTGCAATCGTTGCCGTCGTCGCAGAGGGTCGCCACGTCGGCCTCGCCGGTCACAGTGCAGCCCGCGGCGAGGTCACATGCGTCGACCGAGCAAGGGTTGCCGTCGTCGCACAATCCATCGTTGGCAGCGAAATCACAGCCCTGGCCGGGGACACAGACGCCCTTGGCGCAAGCGATTCCGTTGGAGCAGGCGACGATGTCGCCTGAACAGACACCCTTGAAGCAGATCTCGGCCTCGGTGCAGACGTCGTCGTCCTCACACGGGGTGACGAGGTCGGTGATCGCCTCGTGCACAACAACCTCGCCGTTGGCGCAATAGTCCTTCGTGCATGGGTTGCCATCGTCGTAGTCCGCGGCAGAGGCGGGGCTGCACAGCCCGCTGCTACAGAGTTTGCCGCATGCGTAGGGGCCGCAAAGCTCGCCGTCGGGACGGGCCACAGCGACGCACTCGCCGGCGCTGTCGCATTGAGAAACCTCGCACTCGCCGACGACGCCAAAGGGCTGCGAGCAGGGTGTCGCCCCCGGCAGCTGCTTGACGGTACAGAACCCAACCTCGCAGAACGGCACACGACACGGAGAGAGGCCCTTCACCTGGCCGATGCAGTCGTAGTCAGTTTCGCACTCGTCGCCGGTGACGGTCTCGGCGTCGTCACTGTCACCGGTAAGGGCGTCGACGGTGGCGGCGTCGGCCGTGTCGACAGCGTCGTCGCCGTCCTCGGCGTCGTCGCCGTCCCCAGCGTCGTCGAACGTGTCGCCGGCGTCGCTCGGCGCATCGGTCGCGTCGTCGCCGGTGCCGTCGAGCGCGGCGTCGGTCTCGGCCGCAGACAGGCTGTCAGGCGCATCGGCCAATGCGTTGAGTTTCGCGGTCAGCTCGTCATCGCTGGCGAGGTCCTGCAGGCAGCCACTGGCGATCAACATCGCGAAGCCGAGGGCCAGGGACGGCAGCGGCCGCCAGGAACGAGTGGGTCGATGAAGCCCTCGGCTGATTGCGCTCGTCATCGCGTCCCTCCCGCGCCCACTGAAACGAACGAAAGGCTAACAGATCCCGGCGGCCGGTCCAGGATCGAGCGGGCTGCCGTGGCGACGCCGGCCCCTGCCGAAACGCGTCGCCTGGAGCCGGGTCACTGACGACTCAAGTCTGCGCCCGGACGATCGGGCCGATGACCGGAGCGTTTGGGGTGGCACCGCGGCAGAAGCAACCCGCAGCCAGATACCCGTCGCCCAGAATCGCCCAGACAGAATCGCCCAGACGGAATCGCCCAGACGGAATCGCCCAGACGGAATCGCCCAGACGGAATCGCCCAGCTAGAATCTTCCGGACAGGGCCCAGCCGAGCGTGCGGCCGTCGGTTTGCGGTAGCAGCCGCCAAGCCGGCGCCGCGGGCGCTGCGGGCGGCGGGCCCAGGAACCAATCCCATGCAGCCCACGCGCCCACTCCGAGCCCCACTACGGCAGAGCCAACGGCAACGCCCTGCCAGACGCGCGCCTCGCCGCGCATGTCCTGGTAGGCCGCGAGCGAGGCCTCGTCGACCACGTCGTCGAGGGTCATCTCGGCGCCGACGCGTCGGGCGTTGACCCAGGCGGCCGCGCCAAAGAGCAGCAGCGAACCTGCGGCCACCGACCGCCACAGGGGGAATGGCTTGGCCGCCACGGCGAGGGGCTGCTTGCGCTCGGTCCCCTGAGCGTCGTTCTTCGGCGGCAGCACCGCTGCGCCGTTCTTGTCCTTCCTGGGGTCCGCCGGAGGTGACGCCTTCGCGCCGTCGGCCTCCTGGCCCTTGGTCGCGGCGCGATCCGCAGCGGCAGCCTCGCGATCGGCTTGCGCCGAAGCGCGCTCGGCCGCAGCGACGACGGCTTCGAGGTCGGTGATGCGGGTCCCGGCGTCGGCGCGGCCCTCGTCGGAGACATCCGCCAGCGTGAGGTACATCTGAAAGAGAGCCAAGGCGCGCCGCGGCTCCCTTGCCTCTTCGTAGGCGCGCGCGGCGTTGAAGACCATCGGCGGCTTGCGCGCGATGGCGTAGGCCTCCATGAAGCCGGTCGCCGCTTGCTTGTAGAGCTTGCCCTTGAAGTACGCCTTTGCCTCTGTGGCCAACGCTTCGGCGCGCTCGAGATCGCGCGGCGTCGGCTGGGCGTGCGCGCCGACCGGCACGGCCGATGCAACGAAGATCGCCGCAACAAACGACGCGGCCACGGTCCAGCAGGGCGACGGGCGACGCAAGGCGGATATTGACGACGGTTGGCCCGCCGCGCTCAAGGTTGTGATCATGGCCCGAAGCGACTGTACGTTGCGGTGCATCGGGCAGCGCGCGCGGCCACCAAACGCCCGTCTTGGTGACGGTCTTGCTGCGAGGATACTGCGGCACCCACGACTGTCAATTCGTTGTTGCCATGCGTCATTCGAAGTCGCCGCGCGCCAAGCGCGTCGCTTCGGTGGCGACGTCGCTGGGGGCCTCGGCTGGGGCTCCAGGGGCGGTCAGATTCGAACCAGACGCCACGCCTACCTCCGAACCAGGCGCCACGCCTACCGGTGCGCGCATCAACACGGCCGCGTAGCGCATGGCGTGGACCGACGTAGCCAGGAGCGCACAGGCCAAGAGCATGCCGTTGAGGCGCGCGCTGGCGAGATCGGCGAATACCAGAAGTGCG
>CALGHC010000523.1 GCA_937915965.1 uncultured Myxococcales bacterium | reverse complement strand
GGTGACCATCAAGGCCAGCTGGCAGGGCTTGTCGGTGACCGCGCCCTTGACCGTCTCGCCAGCGACCATCACCGCGCTCGAGGTGACCCCGTCGGCGCCGGTGGTCGCCGTCGGCGTGTGGCTGAAGCTGGACGCTGTGGCGGTCTACAGCGACGGCAGCACCCAGCAGGTCAGCGGCCTCGCGTCCTGGCAGAGCAGCGCTCCCGCGGTCGCCGCCGTGGACAACACACCGGGCGGCAACGGCAAGGGCCTGGTGCAGACCCTCGGCCCCGGCGAGACGACGGTCACAGCCACGTGGGCCGGAACCAGCGGCTCTACCGTCATCACCGTCGAGCAGATTGGCCTGATCGAGCTGCAGGTGACGCCCTTCGGACCGACGTTGCCGGTGGGCTACACGACGCCGTTCCAGGCCACCGCGCTCTTCAAGGATTTCACCGTGCAAGACCTGACCCCACAGGTCAGCTGGACGTCGAAGACGCCGGCGGTCGCGTCGGTGTCGAGCGCCTTTGGCAGCAAGGGCATGGTGACGCCGCTGAAGCCCGGCAAGGCGGTCATCGTCGCCACCTGGCAGGGCAAGAGCGGCCAGACTGCCGTCACCGTCACCGCGGCGGCGCTGGAGTCGATCGCGATCACCCCGGCCAGCGCGACGATGAAGGTGCAGGCGTCGCTGCCACTGCAGGCGGTGGGCACCTTTGTCGGCGGCCTTGAGCTGAACCTCACGCCCTACGTCACCTGGATGAGTGAATCACCACCGATCGTCAGCGTCAGCAACGCCTGGGGCTCGAAGGGCGTGGCGAAGGCGCTCGCCAAGGGCCAGACCGCCGTGATCGCCCTGCGCGACGGCGTCGAAGCCAAGGCCGCGGTGGTTGTCGAGTGAGGGAGTCGGCTTCGTTGGCGCCTGGTTAGGCCAGGTGCCAGCCACCTCGTCGGGGCGAGGGGCACGCCGGCGTTTCAGACCAAACCGCGCGGGCACAAAAAAACAGGATAGCCAGATAATTGGCACCCTCTTGCGCATTTGTCGCCTGGGCCGCCATGCGCCGGGCGGCACATTGCAGCCCCGGGGCGTCGCGTCGTCCCGGGTCACATCCAGATCCGGCAGCAATCTCAATCTCCCGCGGGCTCGGCCGCGGCGGCGCGCGCCGGCTCGCGTGCCGGCATCCTGGCCATCGCCCGCTCGGACATCGCGGTGATCGTCAGGCTCGGGTTGACGCCGAGGTTCGCCGGGATCATCGAGCCGTCGCAGACGTACAGCCCCTCGTGGCCATAGACCCGATGATCTGCATCGAGCACGCCGGTCGTCGCGTCGGCGCCGATCGCGCAGCCGCCGAGCACGTGTGCGGTCACGGGGATGTCGAGCAAGACCTCGTTGAGGCTGGCCATCGGCTCGCCCCCCATCTTGGCGGCGACGCGCCGGGCGACCTCGTTGGCGATCGGGATGTACGTTGGGCTGCCGCCCTCGGGTGGGGTGCGGGTCTTGAGCACCTTGCGCCAGGGCCGCAGCCACGACCGGCTCCACACCGCCCGCAGGCTGTTGTCGAGGGTCTGCATGACCAGCAGGATGATCGAGCGGCGCGCCCACCCAAAGGGCCACAGGCTGCGCACGAAGTCGATCGGGTGGCGAATGATCACGCCCAGCCAGCGGACCGCCCGCGGGATCCGCCCGCCGCCGTCGACCATCACCGTCGCCAACAACGCGAGCACATCGTTGCCCTCGGCATACCGAACGACCTCGACGTGGGTGTGGTCGTCGAAGAACGCACCCGATGTGATCGCGACGCCAGCGGAGTAGTCGACGTCGTTGCTGCGGGCGCTCGCGCCCAAGATCGCCTCGCTGTTGGTGCGCAGCTTCTGACCCAGGCTCGGCGGCAGTGAGGGCAGGTCGCCGCGGTCGCGGCCGCCGAGCAGCAGCTCGAGCGTGCCGAGGACGCCGGCAGCGCAGACCACGTTGCGTGCCCGCACCGTCGTCGTTTTGGCCAGCGCGCCGCCCAACAGCCCAGTGGCCCGGCGCAGGTCGACCAGCCAGCCGTCGGCGCCGCGTCGCTCGGCCCCGCCGATGGCGCGGATGCGAGTGGCCTTGCGCTCGGCGACGATCTCCACGCCGAGGCGCTCGGCGAGGTAGAGGTAGTTGTGATCGAGGGTGTTCTTGGCGCGGTGGCGGC
This sequence comes from uncultured Myxococcales bacterium, assembly GCA_937915965.1. Taxonomy (GTDB): domain Bacteria; phylum Myxococcota_A; class UBA9042; order UBA9042; family UBA9042; genus CALGHC01. Next base: position 779 of record CALGHC010000523.1, on the reverse strand, counting down.
AGCCGGTCATGCAGCCGCCGCACTGGATGCAGCCCACCCGGCGCGGCCCGGCGCCGTCGAAGTACGGGTCCGCGACCTCGACGTCCGGCTCGCCGAAGAAGACGCCGACGTCGGTCGCCTTGAAGGTGTGGGCGACGCCCATGTCGGTGGCTACGTCGAGCAGGACGCGGTCGGCGGCGCCAAAGACCGGGTTCGGCACGGCGCCGAGCATCCGCTTCGCTTTGGCGTAGTAGGGCGCCAGCTCGGTCTGCCAGTCCGCCATTTCGGCCCACTGCGGGTCGCGAAAGAACGGCTCGGGCGGCACCAGCAAGGTGTTGGCATAGACCAGCGAGCCGCCACCGACCCCCGAGCCCGACAGCACCAGCACGTCCGAGAGCAGCGACAAGCGCAAGATCCCGGTGCAGCCGACGATGGGCGCCCAGATGGACTCGAAGACGTTCCAGTTGGTCTTGGGGAAGTCCTCGGGCAGCCAGCGTCGGCCCCGCTCGACGACGCGCACGCTCCAGCCCTTCTCGGCGAGGCGCAGCGCCGCCACCGAACCACCGAATCCTGAGCCGATGACGAGGAAGTCACAATCGAAGTCGTCGCTCTGCGGGCTGACGCTGGCTTCCGTGTCCATGAATGGCTCCCGTGGTCTCGCTTCCGCGACCTACGGTAGTCTGCCGGCCTCAGGTCACGCAATGCCGAACTGCGATGCCGAACGGCAACGCCGACATGGGACGCTGACATGGGACGCTGACATGGGACGCTGACATGGGACGCTGACATGGGACGCTGAC
>CALGHC010000522.1 GCA_937915965.1 uncultured Myxococcales bacterium | reverse complement strand
CTTGAAGTTCAAGGGCAACGGGGTATTTTCGGGTTTTTGGGCGATCGATCCGGGAAGCCGACGGGAGCGCCGTCGGCGCCACAGCTCGGTCGCTCGTCGGGCGTTCGCGCCGGAGCACCGCTGTGGTTGCGGGGCAAGGAAGCGCGGCGGCGGGGGCAGATCCCCGCCAGTCAAAGACCGGAGAATCGACGACCCGCCCTGGAATCGTTGCGGTTTGTAATGATACGAACTACCCGCCGAAATAGCTGATCACCAGCTGCGGCCGAAGCGCCGCCTTCGCGCCACCGGTCTCGCGGCTAAGCATGCGCGGCTCGCGCCCCTTGACGGTCTCGTTGGTGGCGCGCAGCAACATGCCCAGGTTGGTCGCCGGCTGGGACACCCATCCCTGGACCAGCTCGGGCATCTCGGTCTGCTGCCACCCCGTGTCGGGATAGTGCAGCGTCGACTTGGCGGCCGGCGCGGCGACGGCGTCCTGGTCATCGAGCGCCACGTATTTCGCGTTCCAGGCGGGGCCCAGGCCTGTGTTGATCGACGTGACGGCGCTCTCCTTCCAGTCGCGCAGCAGGGCGTGCACCTCGACCGGGCGATCGAGACCCACCTCGTTGATTCCACCGGGAATGTGCCAGTACTCAAGCCACAGCCGCAGCGCCGCGCTGGCGACCTTCGCGCCCACCGGGATGGCCGAGGTGTCAAAGCGAACCAGCGTGCGCTTGTGCGGGTAGCCGCCCGAGACGCCGAGGATGAGGAAGCCCGCCGTGCCGTGACTCGACCCTCCCTCAAGCCAGGCGTCCGCGGTCGCGGTGAGCGTCACCGTCGTCAGCTTGCCGCCGCACGACCCGCTGGTGCAGGTCGATCCACCCTCGCAGGGCGTGCCATCGGCGGACACCGACCAGCTGCACTTGCCGGTCGCCGTTTCGCAGGTGTCGTCGGTGCAGCTGTTGCCGTCGTCACAGATCGGCGCTGCCGGCTTGCAAGCGCCACCGACGCACTTGCCGGCCGGCGCGCACGGCTCGCCCGGCTTGCACAGGCTCCCGTCGGGCGCCTGGCTGATCACGCACTTGCCCGTCCCCTGTTCGCAGACCTGCGCGGTGCAGCCGTCGTCACTCTGGCAGGCGACGACCGTCGCCGGATCGACCTTGCACTGGTAGGGCGCCTTGGCCTTGTCACACACAAAGAGGCCGCAGCTGCCGGCGGGCGCTTGTTTGCCGGCGCAGTCGCTGTCGGCCAGGCAGTCGCAAGCACCCGCCGCGCCGGCACAACCGCCGCCGACGCACTTGTCGCCAACAGAACACGGATCGCCGTCGTCGCAAGCGCTACCCATGGCGGCAGCGACGAAGATGCAAGCGCCATTGGACGGCTGGCACTCGACCTTCTTGCAGGCCGTCGCGCCGTCCTGCTTGCAGCTGACGACGGTGGCGGGATCGACACCGCAGGTGTTGGTTGCCTGGTCGCATGCGAGGGTCCCGTTGCAGGCGTCGCCGTCTTCCTTCGCGGCGCAGTCGCCGTCGGCCTTGCACTCGCAGACGCTCGCCCCCGCCTTGCACAGGCCGTTGACGCATGCATCTCCTGCGGTGCACGGGTCACCGTCCTCACAAGCCGATGCGCCGTTGACGGCCGTGACAAAGCACTTGCCGGTCGCCGAACTGCACAGATTCTTCGCGCAAGGGGTGTCGCTGCCTGCATCGCAGACCACGGCGGTCCCGGCGATCGCCTTGCAGGTCCACGGCAAAGCGCCCTTGTCGCAGATCCGTTGGCCGGCGCACAGGTCCCCCAGGGCACAGTCCTGGTCCGTCTGACAGGCGCATTGACTCTCGCCCGGCGTGCACACGCCACCCTTGCACAGATCCGCCACCGAACACGGGTCGCCGTCGTCGCAAGGACTCGCCGTCAGCGCCGAGTTCACGCACTTGCCGACGCTGCAGACGTCCGCCGTGCAGTCGTCGTTGTCGTCACAGGTGTCCTCGTCGGTCGTGCCGTCGCAGTCGTCGTCCACACCGTTGCACTGCTCGGGCGCTGCCGCACACACGACGTCCTCGTCTACCGAGTCCCCATCCCCTGCAGAGTCTGCTGTGGTCGCGTCGTCCACCTTGGCGTCAGCGGCGATATCGTCGCTGCTGCCACCGTCCGAGGCCGAGTCGTCAGGGAGCGCGTCCTGCACGTCGGCCGCCGCGTCCGTAGCCGCCGCGTCCGCAGCCGGCGCACTGTCGGTCGCGTTGGCGTCGGCTGCGCTGACGTCGACTGCGTCGACGCCGACCGTGTCGCTTGAGAACCGCGGCGCAACGTCGCTGCCCGAAAAGGTCCCCGCACCCTGACTACCGCCCCCGGGCGGCGGGGTCGAGCACCCCCAGAATAGCGCGGCGACGAGAACGACGGCCCGCAGGGACGATGGCATTGGACACCTTCCTGGCACGACGAGGCTGCCGCCTCAGGACCCAGCGGCGGGGCGGCGTCAGGCCGCAAAGTCACAATGGAGACCCGATGTTCCTGCAATCGGATCGCCGGCACAAGAGCGACATGCCGCCCGTGATGTGCGCCCCAACGGGTGGCCGGGTAGCCCCGCTCCAACCACCGCTGTTGCGGCCCGGAGTCGATTCGGCGAGCCTCGCGGGGTGACGCCCGTTTGCCAGCCACGCATGTCCTCGGTTGCCGCGCTGTGCGCGCTGATGGGCTGCCTGTGGGCGTGCAGCGACGCCAGGAGCGACGGCGACGGCGTCGCGACCGTCGGATTGCAGCCGACTTTTGCCGGGGACAGTAGCGACGGGAGCTCCGGCGCGGACGCGGACGCGGGCGCGGACGCTGTGACGGATCTCGATCCGGACGCAGCCGCGAACGCGCTGGCGGATGCCGCCGGCGACGCCGACCTGACGACGGACGCAGCCCAGACGACGGACGCGGACGCCGTGACGGATCTTGACCCGGACGCAGCCGCGGGCGCGGACGCCGTCGCCGACGCGCTCGTTGACGCGGCCTCTAACCCGGACGCTGCCGCGGGCGCCGAAACCACTGCCGACACGGCCGCAGACGCCAACGCAGACGCAGACGCAGACGCAGACGCAGACGCAGACGCCGACGCGGTCAACGCCGCGGAGGCGAGCGGGGACGCCGACGCCGCGCCCCCCGTCTGCATCCCGATCGCCGAAGCGTGCAACGGCCTCGACGACGACTGCAACGGCCTCATCGACGACGGCCTCGGCGTATTCGGATGCGGGGTCGGCGCTTGCGCCACCACGACGCCCGCGTGCACCGGCGGCAAGCCAGGACAGTGCGTGCCGCTGGCGACCGCCACCGAGACCTGCAACGGCCTCGACGACGACTGCGACGGCGTCACCGACGAGGCCGGCACGAGCTGTGCGGCAGCGGGCGAGGCTTGCCTGGCGGGCGCCTGCAAGCCGGCGTGCTACCTGCCAGGCGCCACGCCGTGCGCGGCAGGGACGACCTGCAGCGTCGGCGACGACACGTATGGCCAGTGCCTCGCGGCGGGGGCGGCGTGCCTCGTTGGTGGGCCACAGACCGCGTGCGGCGCGTTCACCTGCGGACCCGGCAGCAGCTGTCATCCGCAGCTGTTGACCTGTGTCGCCGACCTGCCCTGCCTCGCCGTGGCCTGTGAAGGAGCGGCGTGCCACGGGCAGTGGTGCAGCTGCAGCCGGCCCGCGGCGGTGTGCGTACCGCCTCCTCTCGCCGACCTCAACGCCCAGCCGTTCGCTTGGGGCCTCGTCGACCTCGACATCGATCTGCAGTGCGGTGCGTGGGGCGTCACGGTGATCAGCGGCACCGACTACCTGCGGCACCTCACGCCGGACGGCAAGCTGAGCGTTGTCTCGGGAGTCACCAACCTCGATATGGGCGAGGTCGCCGTCCTGCAAGGCTACGGCAGCACCTTTGGCGGCGACGCCGTCGAGACCGCGCTGACCTACATCTGCTACTGGGGCTGCGACGCCGCCACACCGCGCGGCGTCGCCTGGTACGACTCGGCCGCTGGCACGCTGCCCATGGTTCTGCCCACGGACGCAGCGCTGAAGGGCTCGGGACCCTTCGGTGACATCTACCTCGACATCGGACCGGCCGGCCTCACCTGGGGCTTGGGCGACCAACTCTACGTCGGCAACCTGACCGTCAACGGCGACCTGCACACCGTCGACCTGAAGACCGGTCAGAAGGCTGCGGTCGCTCAGCTCGCCGCGCGGGTCTACGCCGCCGCGCCATTCGACGCAACGCGACTCGTCGTCGCCCTCGCCGACAACAGCATCCAGCTCGTCCACCAGGCCGACGGCAAGGCGACCGCGCTCGCCACCGCGCCGGGGCCCATCACGGGGTTGGCGCGCGACCCCTACACCGGCCGCGTGATCACGAGCCTCGCTGGTGGCGCGGTGCAGGTGTGGACGAGCGGCGGCGCTCCATTGGGCGAGCTCGCCAACGCGGGCTCGTCGGGGCGCATCACGATCGCGCCAGGCGGGTGGCTCTACCACCTCAAGCCAGCGCCCGACGGCACCGCAAAGGTCGCGCGTTGGCAGCTTCCGCAGAGCCTGTAGCGAGCCGAGCACTTAGCCGGAAGCAAGCTGCGCACAGAGCCAGAAGCGAGCCGCGCACAGAGCCAGAAGCGAGCCGCGCACAGAGCCAGAAGCGAGCCCGGCACAGAGCCAAAGGCGAGCCGCGAATGAAAGCGGCCAGACTCCCCAGCGAGACTCCATCGAACAATGCAAGCGGTGTCCCGACGGCCGAGGCGCTCAGAGGCGCACTCGCGGCACCCTATCGCGGATCGAACGCGGCAGAGCGAAGCGGTGGCGGACGAAGAGGAACGTGGCGAGCCCACCCCCCATCAGCATCCAGCCCACCGGGGGAGCCCAGTCGTACCGCTCGGGATCGGCGAAGGCGACGCCCCACAGCAGGATGCCAGCACCGACGACGCCGTCGACAGCAGCGGCGGCCGCCAGCACCCACGGCGTGCGCGTCTCGAGACATGCGATCAGTTTGGCGGCCCTGCCCGGGTTCCCCGACAAACGCAGCTTGTCGAGCTGCTCAACCACCACGTCGCCCGCCTGCATCCGCGCCGCGATCGGCCGCAGCAGCGCGATGCACTGGTCGACATCGTCGCGCCAGCCGCTGCGGTCGTGATCGTCGTCGTCAAGCTCCCGCAAGCGTTCGATAAAAGGTCGAATATGGGCGGCGCGTACAAACATCGGCTGAACCTCCTCGCAGACCATCAGGCTGACACCACCGCGGCGTTCCGCTGAATGCCGTCTTCGACCACCCGCGCCGCGAACACCGATCAGCCTTTGCGGCCCCACCGGCGTCCCACCGTGCGGCTATTTCATCGTCCGAGTCACCCAACCGGCCTGTGCGTCAGCGGCGAACCCCGCGCCGTCGAAACCCGCCCCAACGCTGGTGTCACCGATCAGCTCACGCGCGAAGAACGCCGTGAGATAGCGCACCGACAAGGCGAGAACGACGGCCCCATCGGCGCTGCCGGCGGGCGCGCACAGCGCACACAGGACGCACGCACTGGCCTGTTCGAATTGTACATGGCCGGCGCCCACCGCGGTCAATGATACGGCGGGCGACGACGACGCGGCGAAGATCACCTCGTAGTTGTCGGCCGCCGGCGAGCAGGCCCCGCTGACCGCGGCTCCCAACATCGCGACGGGGATACCCGCCCCGCCGATCACGTCGCGAGCGAGCGCGCCGCCAAGAACGACCGAGTCGATGGGGTCAAGGCCAAACCAGCCAAGCACCTTACCTTTCAGGTCAACCGACGCCGCGACAGCCGATGCCTTGCCGCCACGCGAGTGGCCAGCGAGGCCGATGTGATCCAGATCGACCTTGCCTGCGAGCGGCCCGCTCGGCGCGGCGTGAGCGGCCGGCAACCAGGTCTCGACGACCGCGGCGATATCGGCGCTCACGACCGGCGTGGTCACAAACGCACCGGGGTCGTCGCGGATGAGGGCGGTGATCCCATGGCTGGCGAGCCGCTCGCCGTAGACGGCGTAGGCAGCGGCGGGCTGTTGCAGGCCGGGCGACAAGATGACGACGGGGTGGGCGCCCGAGCTGGTCGGCGCCCAGATATGCAGCACGAACGAGCTGAAGCCGACGACGACCGTCGCCGTCGACTTCGCGACGGCGTGCGGGCCCGCGAGGCCATAGTCAGCGGCCGTCGGTGCCGCGTCGCCTTCGACATCGGCGCCCCCGACGTCGACCAGGGCGTCGGCCTGGGCGTCGCCAGCCGACGCGGCGTCGATTGCAGCGGCGT
>CALGHC010000521.1 GCA_937915965.1 uncultured Myxococcales bacterium | reverse complement strand
CGGGCTCCCTGCGGTTGCTGTGGCGCGGCGGTGTTGCCGCGTGCAGTCGTGTGGTTGCGAGGTGTTCGGGCCGCGTGGGTGCGGTCGCGCGTCACCAGCGATCGCCAGGGGTTGCCTAGCGAGCCCGGGGTTATAGGCGAGCGGGCGCCGCGCAGCAACCTCAAGTCTGCAGGCTTACCGTACAGAATCCAGCGTGTATCAGTTGATGTACCAGATCTTCAGGGCCTGCGACGGGTACCACTCGTTGGCGTCGGACAGATTCATGCCGTTGAATACGTCGACGTGGCCGGTGCCGCTGTAGCCAAAGATCTTGTCGAAGGCGACGAGGCCCTGCTTGCCTTCCACGACCGGGCGGATCTTGTCGTCGAAGTCGCGCTCGAACTCGCCGGCGCTCTTGTAGCGACCGCGGGCGGGGAACTCGACGTGGGCCTGCCCGCCCCAGTGGCTGACGTAGGTCCATAGCTCCTTGGCCGACAGGATGTAGTACCAACCCGTCTTGCGGCTGTAGGGCAAGCGACGCGGGTCGATGCCTGCGGCCTTGGCCTTCTCGCGGGTGAGCGAGTACTTGCCGCCGAGCTTGTTGAACATCACGCTCATGCGGATCGCGCAGGTGTTGCTGTATTGATCGGGATCCCAGCCCTGCTGGACCTGCAGGTCCGAGCTGTCGGTGTTTTGCGACCAGTCGGCCTGGTAGTTGTGGGGGTGTGCGGCCCAGACCTTCTCGAAGTCGGTGGGCAGCTGCGAGCCGGGGCCACCTCCCTGGGTACCGGCCGGTGTCGTCGTCGTCGAGGGCGCCGCGGTCGTCGAGGGGGCGACCGGTGTGTTGCCCGCCTTGTCCATCGCCGTGACGGTCTGCTTACCGACGATGCCGTCGTTGCCCAACCCATGAGAGGCCTGCCAGGCCTTGACCGCCGAGGAGGTCTTGGCGCCCCAAGCTCCATCTGCACCGCTGCGGCCGAGATCGAGGCCCTGGCTGATCAGGAACGTCTGGATCGCGCGAACCGCGGGGCCGCGCGCGCCGTGTTTGAGCACGCCCGTTCCGTTTGCGACGCTCTCAAGCACGTGGTCGCCCGAGAAGAGCGGATTGGTCAACGCGCCGCCACCCGGAGCCGGCGGTCTGGCCGGGGCCTGCGGGCCAGCGGCGTCTGCGTCGGCGTTGGCGTGCGCGGGATTGCGCGCGGGATCCTGTCGATTCGTGGGGCCAAGGACCATGACTGGGGCCTCGTTGGTTGGCGTTGTCTCTTCGGCCCGTCTGCCCGTCCGGCGGGTCGGCGGGTCGGCGGGAGTCGCTGCTGCTGGCGTCCCTTCACGCGTCGCGTCCTCGTGACGGGCCGCGCCTGTGCAACACGACGAGGATGCGACAGGCGGCCGTCTGATGCCAGTCCCGGACCGCTGTGGTTGGGCGCCGGCAGGGTGTCGTGACCCCAGAGGCGATGACCGGCCCCGGTCTTCGCCGGGGATCGTTCGCTTGCCGCCGCGGCCTTGCCCCCCTACGATCGCAAGGCAGTCGTTCCGCTGTCGCTTTGCCGTTGCGCGAGTCGCTGCCCAGGACCCGATGAGATCGCGCCGCGCTACGTCTCTGCTCGCTGCTCTGTTCGCCACCGTCGTTTTGTGCACGCTGGGTAGCGGCTGTTCCAGCCGTCAGGTCGTCCTTCGCAGGCCGTTCTGGCAGACAGCCGCTGACCTGCCGATGTTGCACGTGCCGGGACTCGCGCCACCGTCACAGACCGGCGAGATCGTGGCAGAGAATGTGGAGGGCGTCGTGCGCGCTCACGCCCGCTCGCCGCTTGGCGGCGCCGATCACCTGCTCGAGCTCGCTCGGCTGGATGGTTCGCGCTGGTTGCTGCACTACCGGCTTGGCGGGGGCTTGCAGCTGCCGGTCGCGCGCGGCGACACGGTTCATATCGTGGTGTTGCAGCGCCAGCGCGCCGCGGACCTTCAGGTCGATCGCGGTCTCTTGCTCTACCGTTGGCGGATGGTTGCCGGTCAGACGCGCGAGCAGCTCGCCGCGGCGATCGACACGCGCGATATTCTCGCCCGCGATCGATTGCCCGCTCCCCTCGCCACCATCCAAACCACCGACATCGCCGTCTACCACGACGCCGGGCCGTATGGGGACGACTGCGACGAGCTGCGCTCGCACCAGTTCTTCCGGGTCCGCCCCGGCGATCTGCCGGCCGAAGTGCGGGGCCGCAGCAAGGCCGGGCTCATCGCGCCCGGCGGCCAGGCTACCCTCGACGACGGTAGTGACCGTTTTCTCGTGCTGTTTCTCGACAATCGCACGACGCCGCAGACCACCTGCCGGACGACACCCGCGCCAAACTGGGCTTGGAGCGCGATCCGCAAAGCCCGCCTCGTCGATCCCCCTGGCACGCCGATTCGCCGGGTTTTGCCGGCGCCCAGGCCATTCCCCGGTGCCACTCCTGCCCCGGTAGACCCGCAAGCACCATAGCGCTCGGTAGCGCCAGGTCGCGCTCGGTCTACATGCGCTCGGCAGAGCTGGCCGCAGCAACCGAATCCGTGCGCAGGCCGCGGCCCGACGAGCTTGGGTCATCCTCGACGAGCTCGGGCGACGTGTCCTCGGCCGACAGGTCCCAGCGCTCAAAGATCCACGGCGGTGCCCACGACACGAAATCCATCTCGGGCATCGAGCCGGCATGCCGGAAGAGGCGCGCATGCCATGGCTCGGTGGCGAGCACCTCCGAAAGGTGCGTCTCGGCCTCCACCATCGCCTTTGCGCGCAGCCGATCGAGCCCGCGTGCCTCGCCAAACGTCGCGAGCACGGCCCGGAACCCCGCCTCGGCGCAGGCGGTCTGCAACGTCCTTGCGAGGTTGCGGTTGTCGTCTGCCTGCCGGCGCATGTCGGGGGGCCGGCGGTTGCGCGGAAAGTTGGGCACGGCCAGAACGACGTCCACGGGGTCGCAGTCGTCGGTCTCGGCTCCTGACGCCCGCTGCAGGGCTTGCACCAGCCGCGGCCATTGGCCCTTCAAGGCCGGCTCTTCGAGCAAGCGGTGGAGATCGCCGATGTTGACCAGCAAACGCAGCCGAGGCAGCTTGCGGCCCCGCGCGCGCTGCTCAGCCAGCATGAACAAGCCGGCACGCAGCTCCTCGACGTTGCCGGACTCCAGGACGCGTTGGGCGAGGAAGCGCTGATCCATGGGTTGGGTGACCAGCACCAGCTCGGTCAGCGCCCCCGTCTCGGCGAGGTCGGGGACCAACGCTGCGATCTCCTGGCGGTCGACGCGCTCGCACAGCGCGGTCATCCACGCCACAGGCCCATGGGCAGCGGCGAGGGCGCGCACGGTCCCCGCCAGCGTCGGTCGGTCGAGCAACTCGGTGCCGCCGAAGATCAACGGTGCGGTCGTCGGTGTCGTCGGTGTCGTCGGTGTCGCCGCGGTCGTCGCGGTCGTCGGTATCGTCGGTGTCGTCGGGGGCGCCCCGGTCGTCGCGGAGGTCGCCTGGCCCTTGTTGGTCGCGTCCGGCATCGCCGCCGCTGCCGTTTGAGCCGCGCTGGCCTCGCTTCGCCCCGCTTTGGCTGCAAAGGTCGAGGCGGCGTCCAAAAGACCCGCCGCCATGCGGTCCTGGGGCAGTTGTTCGATGCGGAAGCCCGGGCACACCTCGTGGCAGCCGGTGCATTGCGGGATTCGGTACCACTGCCGCGCCGAGTAGCCACGAAACTCGCCTGGTCGCTCGCGCTCGAACTCGCGGAAGGCGCGCAGACCGTAGAATTGCGGCTCGACGAAGCGCGGGCCGAAGCGCCACAGCACGCAGTTGGGCACATTGTAGGGCTTGATGCGGGCCCCGAAACGGGCGAGCTCGGGGATCGCCTCGTCCACGGCCGCGACGATCTGCGCGTAGGGCACGAAGAACCGACCCAGGTCGTCGACGTTCGAGCGCTGGGCGATGAACGGCTGAATCATGAAGAGACGCACACCGAGCGGCCCCAGCAGCGCCACCATGTCCTTGATGTGGGGCGTGTTCTCCGGCAGCAGGATCTGGTCGTTCATCACGTGCGCTTCGATGCCGAGTCGGTCGCGCACCCGCGCGATGTTGCGCAGGCCGTCGAGGGCCTGGTCCAGGCTGCCCTTGGCGGCGGTGATGCTGTCGTGAATGGCTGGTGTGGGCCCGTGCAGCGAGAACGTGAAGGCGTCCAGACCTGCGCGCATCGCGTCTTCGGTGAACTTGCGGTAGGCGAACATGCGGCCGTTGGAGGTCACGCTGATACGGCGGAAGCACTCAAACGAACGGGCAAATCGAATCAACTCCACGAAGTCGCGACGGATCGTCGGCTCCCCGCCTGAGAAGCCGACCTGCGTGTAGCCATCTCCAGCGGCGAAGGCGATGCGCTCTTTGATCTCCGCGGTTGTCAGGTCGAGCTTGTCTGCCTGCGGGATCACGCGGTAGTCAAGCTGCGTGCAGTAGCGGCAGCGGCTGTTGCAGGTGAAGCCGGTCTCGATCGACAGCAGCTTGCCGCCAGTAGCGTTCGTCATTCAGCCTTCCCGGGGCGGCGGCGCGGCAGAGGGCGGGCCCGCGGCAGCCAGATGCGAGAGTGTAACATCGCCCGGCGCCACAACGACAACCTGTGGGGCCGGCGACGGCCCGACATCGCCGTGCTTGCAGCACGCGTACAGCCCACCGCGGCAGAAGGAACGCCTTGCTGAAATTGTACAATTGTCAATGCCTGACACCTTTGGTCGTGCTGAGCGTCCTGAGTTCCGGCTGCGCTTCGGCGCCGGTGGCGGTCAGCGCCCCAGCTGTTCCGCGCTGCGAGCGCCCGGTCGACGGTCGCTCGATCGAGCTCGTTGCGCTCGACGGCAGCCTTGTGTCGCTGTCCGCGTGGCGCGGCAAGGTCGTGGTCATCGATTTCATGGCGTCGTGGTGCCACCCGTGTGTCGAAGCGCTTCCACATTTTGTCGAGATGGCAGGCGATCCGGCGCTGGGCGATGTGCGCATCGCCTTCGTCGGCATCGATGACGACCGCGACCTGCTCGCCGGTTTCGCGCGCAAGCATGCGCTGCCTTTCCGGCTGGCCGAGGGTGACGCGGCGCTCGCGGTCGCCTGGGAGGTCTCGGTCCTGCCGACCACTCTGGTCTTCGACCGATCCGGTTGTCTCGTCGAGC
>CALGHC010000520.1 GCA_937915965.1 uncultured Myxococcales bacterium | reverse complement strand
CCGCCGTCGCCGCCGTCGCCGCCGTCGCCGCCGCCGTCGCCGTCGCTTGGCGCCGTGGCAGCCGCCGCTGGCGTCGCCTCGCCTTCGTCGCCTTCGTCTTCGCCCTCTTCGTCACCTGATTCGTCCTTTTCGAGCATCTCTCGCCAGCCTGGCGGGAAGTGCTTCTCCGTGCAGCGCGACTTGACGTCGTAGGTGTAGCCACCGAGCTCGTCGCGCCAGTAGCCGCCGTCGAATGGCCAGATGACGTGTTCGGGATCGGGGGCGCGCGGCTCCGAGACGGCCTGCGCCGTGTCGAGCATCTCCTTGCGCACCCGTGTACTGATGCTGGCCCGTCGCGCCTTGAGGGTCTCGTACTTGATGCGAAGTCCCTGCCGGATGACCTCGATCAGCTCCTCGCGCATGCGCTGCAGACGCTTGCGGGCGAGGGCGCCGGCCTCGGAGATCATGACGTTGCGCACCCGCCCCATGTCGTCGACGAGGGCCTGGGCGGCCGTCTGCGCGGTGGTGTTGCGACGCATCTTGAGGAGGCCTTCCAGCTCCTGGTTGGCGCGCACAACGATCGCAAACTGGCGGCTGAGGCGGGCGTCGTTCAGCGCCGCGTTGAAGATCCGCCGCAGCTGGACGCTGAGCTTCTCTTTGTCCGCAGACAACTGCGCGAGATAATAGTAGAACTCTGCGTCAGACCGCGTGCCGGAAAGCTGCGCGTCGAGCTCCTTGAACAGCGGCTTGTAGTCACGCAGGAAGCGCTGCACCACGACGAGGGTCTCGTCGAAGCGGCAGGTGCGGAACAGAATCAGCGCCTCAAGCACACGCGCTTCGGGGTAATACCGGTCCTCGAAGTATGGTGAGTTAAGCGTATGCAACTGGCCAAGAACGCGGTCCATTCTCCCCAATTGGAAGTAGGTCCAACCCAACTCGAAGAGCGAATCGAGCCACTCGCTCGTGCCCTCCTGGATGAGGTCGTAGTAGCGCCCAGCCGTCTCGAACTTGCCTGTCGAGTAGAACAACCGGCCCAGCGACATATAGGCCATCTCGCGGTAACGCGCGTAGTACGCCCGATTGCCAACCTGCTTCTCGAAACGCAGGACGTCCTTGAAAGCCTCAAGCGCCGGCCGCGCCTGATTGAGCACGACGTAGATGACACCCATCAGATAGCGGGCCTTGAGGTAGGTCTCGCCGGCGTCGGGGCGGATGCGCGAGAGGTGGCGAATGCCCTCGTCGTGCTGATTGGTGTGGTAGAAATAGCGGCCGAGCAAGAAGCGAACCTCGTCGAGGTCCTCGGCGCGGAACGTCACCTCCGGGGCTTCGGAGAGGCGCTCCATGGTCGCGAGGTCGCCGGGCAACGCCCTTTGGATCTGCAGGTAGGCGCGTACCTTCTCGCGGTAGACCGGATGATCGTGCGGCACCATCAACGCATCGAACGCGCGCAGCGCACTTTGGTACAGGCCCAGCCCCAGGAGCAGACGTGCCATCTCGTATTGCGCGGAGATGCGGCTGCCGTCGTCGAAGCCCAGCTCCGGGATGAGCTCCGCGAGCTTGCCGAATGCGTCGTAGTAGCGGTCGTCTTCGATCAGCGCGCGCGCTTCTTCGAGGGCGGGGTGCTCCGCTTGGGCAACGGTCGGACCCAGCACGACCGTACACAGCACCAGCGTCGCGATGACGCGGGTGACGGCACGCCACTGCATCGACGACGGCGAGTAGAGGGACGACTCCTGCTGCCGGGTCGACCAGCTTGGCTTCGGCGTGTGGATCACGGAACTCCCCAAAGCGTTGCGCGACAACGAGCGCCGAGTATAGGGGCAAAGGCCGGTTGGTGGAAGCGCACCGGCTGTCCTCTATCCGTCGCCCGCACCGTATCTTCGTCGCAATTATCGGGCGCGGCAGCGGGCGCGGCGGCGGCGGCGGCGGCGGGCGCCTCAGCCGTC
>CALGHC010000519.1 GCA_937915965.1 uncultured Myxococcales bacterium | reverse complement strand
GCAGGCGGACGGCGTCACTGGCGCGAATCACCGGGTTGACGTGCGTTCCTGGCTCAAGGGCGGCGCCGACAACCAGATCAGCGACGGCGTGGTCCAGGCGCGCGATCAGGACGGGCATGACGCTGCGGTCCACCAAGACACGCGAGCAAGCAGAGCACTTCTGGCCTGCGTGGCCGAAGGCGGAGGCGAGGATGCCGCTAACGGCCTCGTCAAGGTCTGCGTTGGCGGTGACCACAATCGCGTTCTTTCCGCCCATCTCTGTGATGACAAGCCGAGGAACCGCCGCGTCGACGGCGTCCACCGCGACGGTCCCGTGGGCGACCGCCCGATGCAGAGACGCGCCCACCGCCAAAGACCCGGTGAAGACGACTCCCGCGACCTCCGGGTGGGCGATCAGCGCGGCGCCGACGGTGGCGCCGTCACCGGGCAGGTGCTGCACGACGTCGCGGGGCACGCCGGCATCGTGCAGCACCCTCACCAGCCAGGACGCACACAGGGGGGTCTGCTCGGCCGACTTGAGGATCGCAACGTTGCCGGTGGCCAGGGCGGCGACCGTCATGCCGCAGGGGATGGCGATGGGGAAGTTCCACGGCGCGACGACCGCCAGAACCCCGCGCGGGCGCAGCCGACCGGGCGCGCCCTCCTCGAGCGCGATCGCCTCGCGTGCGTAGAAGCCCAGGAAGTCGACCGCCTCGTCGATATCATCCACCGCACCAGCGCGTGTCTTGCCGGCCTCACGGGCGACCAGGACAGCGCCAACGAGACGGCTGGCACGCAGACGCTCGGCAGCGCGGACCAGCAAGGCGCCGCGATGGCGGACGGGGACCGCTTGCCAGCGCCTCGCGGCAGCACGCGCCGCCCGAACCGTCGGATCGACATCGCCGATGGCCGCGAAACGAATGCGCCCGATCAGGTCCTCGTCATTCGAAGGTGAGCGGCTCTCGTGCCACGCGCCAGTGCGCTCATCCGCAGCGCCGTCGACAGCGCCATCGACGGCGCCATCGACGGCGACGGTATCGTCCGTTTCAACCACCGCCATCGCCGTCGCGACGGCCTGTTCGAATGCGAGGCGATGCGCAGGCCGATCCAAGCGCAGCGGTGCGACATTGCGAAACTCTAGCGGCAGGTGATCGTCGAAGCCCACGCAAGCATCGCGCGCGACATCGCTGAGGGCGAGTCGATCTTGCAACGCGACTGCCGGCGGCAGGAGACCAGCGGTGTCGACGGCACCGTGGCGGGCCATGGTCAGGACGCCGACCTGGCTGCTGTTCTCCATCACGCGACGGACGAGATAGGCCATACCGACCAAGAGCGAGCCGACCGGCATGTAGTTGCGCACGGGCCAGCCACGTGCAGCCATCGCCAGCCCAAGCGCCTCGTAGGTCATGTGCAGCGCCTGATGCTCGACGGGTGGGGCGTCGGGGTGGCGCAGCTCGCGTGCGGCTCGCGCAAAGCAGTGGTCACGCAAGTTGTGGCTGCCGACGCACAGCTGAACCGCGTCGCCGTTGGCGAGGATGCGCAGGCAGAGCTGCTGGAAATGCAGGTCGGTCTCCGCCTTCTCCAGGAACTGCGGCGCGCTCCAACCGTGGGCCAGGGCCTCGGTCGTCTCGGCATCCCAGTAGGCGCCCTTGACGAGGCGGATGGGCATGCGCACGCCGCGGCGTCGGGCGTATGCGATGACCTCGTCGAGGTGGACGGCCGCGTCGCGCAGGTAGGCCTGCACAGCCAGGCCCACGTCGGCCCAGTCGCGCAGATCGAGCTCCTCGTCGAGCACCCGCGCGAGAATCCGGAAGTTGAGATCGCGTACGGAGTAGTGCTCGGCGTCGAGGTTGACGAAGACCCCCTCGCCGCGCGCGGCGCGCAGGATTGCCGTCAGCCGTGGCGAAACGTGGCGCCAGCTGCCCTCAAAATCGTCGGGATCAAAATGAGCACAGAGGGCCGACATTTTGACCGACACATTGGCGCGAGGAATTCCGGCGGCGTTGTGGCTGGTCTGGGTCTGGCCGCTTGCCTGGCTGGCGGGTCTGCCCGTGGCTGCGATCGCCGCGCGCACGCCGGCGATGAGGGCGAGGACGCGCTCGCAGTACCGATCTGCTTCCACCTCGCTGACCACCAACTCGCCGAGCTGATCAAACGTCGCGTCGCGGCCGCTGCGAGCGAGATGGCCGAGAGCCGGCCCCGCTTCGTCGATCGTCTCACCGGCGATGAAACTGCCGGCCACCTGCCGCAGCACCAGCCGCGTGACCACCGCGACCAGGCGCGCGGGCAGCACACCCACGACCGGCAGCGCCATCGCAAACGCTGCAGCGATCCAGCCGGGAAGGGGCCCCTCGTCGCCTAGGGCGGCGACCGATTCGCCCGCCTCGATCCGCCGGCGGGCGCCGCGGTCATCGTCGCGCGTGCGCCGCAGCATCTCGACGAGACGTCGTTTGACCTCGACGCCCTCGTGGTCGTGGTCCAGCGAGGGCAGCAGCGCGATGAAGCGCAGCACGTGGACACGCAAAATCGCGTGATCGGCTTGCAGCCCCAAGCCTGCCTGGCTCGCTCGCTCGACGAGGCGCGGCCGAACCTGGCGCATCAGCCCCTGGACGGTCCGTGCCTCTTCATCCGTACGGGCAAGCAGGACAGCCAGAGCGCGCGCCTCTTCGCCCGTCGGTCGCCAAAGATCGTCGAGGCCATGGGCAGCGGTCCGGGTCTCGATGTCGAGCGGCGCGGCGGCCGCGGACGCATCTCGCCACGCCTGGACGTGACGGCGCCAGGCGACCAGGAGGTCGACGTCAAAAACGTCGCTGTGGCCACCGGTCTCGGCGCACCACAGCAAGAACCGCTCGGCATCGAAGCGCGGCGAGCCGAGATGAAGGCGGCCATCGCGACAGACCGCCACCCCGCAAAGCAGACCGCCGGAGTCGATCGCACAGCGGAAATCGGGCCGACCATCCGCGGCGGCGAGGGCGAAGTCCAGCGCGTCATGCACGGCGCCGACGAGGGTCCCGTCAGCTGAAGAGATCAGCGACGGGCCCAGATCGGCGTTGAAGATGAGGGTCCGGGGCCGACCGCGAATGAACGCCGAGACGCGGACCAACGGCGGCAGACCGGACGCGACAACCTGGAGGTCATGGAGGTGTTCCACGTTTGACTCACAGCCGAATCTCGGCTCGGATGGCGAACTCACCGGTTGGGCGGCCGACCTCTGCGGAAGAGAAACCAACTGTAGACCGTCAGAGAGAGGGTGCAGGTGGCCGTGAGCAGGTTCCAAGCACCAGCCGGTCCCCCCACCGCCGCCACATAAAGAAAGAACAAAGACGTCGCGGCGCCAAAGAACATGCCTTGCACGCCGAGACGCCGCATCCGCTGCGTGACCAGCTCAAGCATGCGCCGTTCGCCTGCGACGACCTCGGCGATCAGGGTCGACGAGGTGGCGTTCGACAGGCCGGCGCGACCCAGCGCGACCACGAGCGCATCCGCTGCGGCGCGGTCGACGTCGTACGGCGCGCTGTTCCCGCGAAGCAGGGTACGGACAGGCGCGAGCGTGATCTCCAATGTCGACTCGATCGCCGGCGCCGCGCCCGCCGGCAAGACCCGCTTGTGGGCTTCGACCTCCGCGACCACGGCGCGCGCGGTGTGCGGGTCGAGCCCCTCGGCCTCCAGGCGAGAGACGATGTCGGCGGCCTCGAAGCCGTCGAGGAGGGCGTCCTCGACACGAGCGAGCAGATCCTCGGCGGTCTCGGCGACCGTCCAGGGACGCGGGCTTGAGGCGTTGTCGGCGGCCGGCATCGGGTCCTTGGGATGTGCGGCCGTGGCCGCCGTCGGGCGACTCGCCCAGCGGAGGCAGAGCGTAGCACTGGCCTCGGTGGACGGACACGGGGCCGGCGACGTTTGGCCGGGACGCTGCAACCGGTACAAAGCGTTTGCACTTCGGGATCGAGCGCTGCATTCTGCCGCGGGTTTCGGGGTGCGCTGCGCCTCTCGGAGCTGATGGAACCCGCCGGTTTTCGCATATCCCACCCTCTTCTCCAGAGCGTGCTGCCTCGTGACAGCCACAGACCTCACCGCCGCGCTCAGCCAACATCTGCAAGCAGGCGGCCTCCAGGCTCTGCGCGTGGAACCAATGCACCTCGCCGGCGCGCCGTCGCCCGCCGAGATCGGCATGGCGCTGCTGCCGTGGTGCGGCCTGGTGATGGCGCTGCTGCCCGCCGCGCGGCTGCCAACTGAGGCGGTACAGACCCAGATGCGGCGCTGGACCAAGCGCGCTGTGGTCGGCCTTGCTCTGATCGCCGCTGCACTGATTGCCCTCATGGTGCCAGAAGACCTGATCCTGCAACGCGCCGTCGTCGCTACCGAGGGAAACTCAAATCGCCTGCTGCTGGCGATCTATCACCTGTTCCACCCCGAACCGCTGCGGTCAGCGGCCGCCCTGTGGCTCGCTGATCTGGCTGGGAGCGCTGCTGCGGTGCCGCTCATCGCGACCATCCGGCTCGCGCTGCTGGGCTGGTTGTTGGCGGTGCCGCTGATGGCGTGGGCGGCCCTGCGTGCGGGTCGTCACCTCGGCCTCGCCACGGTGGCCGTCGCGGGTCTGGCGCTCTCGCCCACCACGGCTGCCCTGCTGCTGTCCGACTCGCCGGCGGGCTGGGCGGCGACCTACGCGGCCGCGGCGCTGCTGGGCCTGATGGCGCTGCTGAACAGGAAGGAAAAGTCCTCGATTCGGCTGGTTGCGGGACTTGGGGCGTTGATCTGTCAGCTCGCGCATGCGGATCTGCGCGCCGAGGCCCTGGCGCTGTGGCTGCCGGCCGATGCGCTGGCGATGTGGTGCGTGACCACCGCACGGTCGCCGGTCGAGCTCGGCGCTGCGTTGCGGCAACGACTCGTCTCGAGATGGCTTGCGGCGTCCAGGGCGCGGCGAATCCTCGTCGTGATCGGCACGGTCGCGGCAGTCGGCGTGCTGCCGTGGGTGCTGTCCGAGCTGCCCTTCTGGGTCCTGGATCGCCCCCGCCTGGTGCTGGTGTTCCCGTTCTTCCTGCCCCTGGCTCTGTGGGGTGCGTTCGTGCCTGCGCTGATCAAGCTGCAGCCGATGATCCCGCACGGCCTTTGGCTCTTGCTGACGGTGTGCACCCTGGCCTCGCTGGTGGCGCCGGTGCGCGCGCTGGGTCTGGGAATCATGGTGCTGGGCTTGATGTCAGGCCACTGGTATCTGTCGCTCTCCCATACGCACTGGCAGTTCGCCCGCCTCATGGCGCCCGTGCTGCCCGTTGCGCTGATGGCCGGGCTGTGGACCCTGGCGGGCCTGTCATCGCGGCACAAGACGCGTCTCGCCGCGCTGACCCTGCTTGTGCTGGTCGCGGGCGTCGGGCTCCGCCTCGCCGGCCACGGCGCCGCGCAGGTGGGCCTGCCAGGCCACGACGACCCGCTCGCGGGCGTCGACGACGTCGAAGAGGCGCGGTTTGTCGCTGAGAAGCTCGCCGCACACCCCGAACGCTGCGTACTCGCGCCGGTGCTGCGGCGAGACCTCTTTCGCAACTACGTTGTCCCCGAGCGCGACCAGGAGATGCGGCTGCTCGTCCTGCGGGCCGACGCCGCCATCGCCATCGACGGCCCCCTGCATGCCCGCGACCCAGGCCTGTTGAAGAGGGCGCTGCAGGCCGCGCACGCCGCGTGTGGTGACTCGGTCCTGTATCTGGGTCTCGACTGCAGTCTGCGCGGCGCGCACCACTGCGCTGACCTGGCTGCGGACAGGCAGGTCAGCGCCCAGCGCTCCGTCGCTGGCCCACAGCACACCGCGCCGCGCGAGTACGGCGAGCGCCTGCCTGAGCGCACGCTGCGGCTGCTTCGCTGACCTAGCCGACCCCGGGCCGCCAGCCCGGCCCTTCGCCGGCGACGGCGATCGCATCTTCGCCGTCCTGCATCCGACCGCCGACGATCTCGACGGCGTCACGCGCGTTGGCGGCCAGTCCGATGTAGAGCGCAGCGCCCCCACCAGCGACGTCGACGCGGTTGTCGGCAAAGTCGCAGTCGGCCAATTTGACCTCTGCCCGCCCGTGGACGGCGAGAGCGCCGCCGTGGTGGCTGGCGCGATTGCCGCCAAAGGCGCAGCGCGACAGCGCGAGGCGGCTGTCGTTGTCGACCAGGATGGCGCCGCCCTGACCGCCGGTGTTTGCGTCGAAGCGCACGTCTTCGAGGTGCGCGCTGCCGCGACGCAGGTAAAGGGCGCCGCCGCCGTAGCTGCTGGCGCGGTTGGCGGCGAAGACGACGTTTCGCAGCACGATGTCGGCGCCGTTGGCTACCAGCAGCCCGCCGCCGGCCCGCGTCTCGCCGCCACCGCGCAGCGTCAGGCCATCGATCACGACCCGGGCTCCGCGACCTTCGACCGTCAGCAGGGCGCCCTCGCCGCTTCCGGCCAGCA
>CALGHC010000518.1 GCA_937915965.1 uncultured Myxococcales bacterium | reverse complement strand
GAAAAGACACCTACGATATCAACTATGTGAAGATCCCGAACATCCCCCAGGGGTGGTACTTCTGGCTCCTTGAGGTCGACTCGACCAACGCCGTCGCCGAGATGAACGAGAGCAACAACTTTGCCTGCCTGGAGCAACCAGTCTGGGTGAAGTGAAGCGTCGCCCAGTGTGCCTCCCGCGGCAACAGCCCCCCTGCCGCCCCGGTCACGTGACAGGCAACGACCGTCACGCGACCGGGGCGCGCCGCGTAAGCGCGTCGCCCGCCTGAACACGGTGGCGCGACAACGCCGGTCAACGACAGGTGCCAGGGGGGGGGCATGAGGCTCGCTCCGCGCACCACGGCCTCCCGCCGCCGATTGCATCTCGGCAATGATCCGTCCACGCTGCCTGTGGCTGGAGGATCGGTGAGGCCCGCAGATGACTAGCCCATTTGAGGTCTCGACCAGACGGCTGCTGGCCGCCCTGGGTCGGCGTTGTCGTCGCAGGCGTGCGGAGACCGGTCGGCTGGCGTCGCGGCCGTCGTTGCGCGCCGGCACCGCCGCAGTCCTCATTGTGGCCGCTTTCGCCTGCACCGCCCCCGACGTTGGCGACGCCAAGACCGGGGATTCGAAGGACGACGCGACTCCCACGGCGACCTGCCACGAGGTCCAGCGCATGCCCCAGGGCGCGTGCTGTTCACCGGGCCACTTCTACGCCTACGTTGACAACGCCTGCGTCGCGGTCGGACCGCCGGAGTGTGCCAGCGTCGTCTTCTCGGCTCCCCAGACCTGTGTGCCGCGCTGGTGCTGGAGCGGCGGCGCCCAAGGCGGCGGCGCTTGCGATCCGGTTGTCGACGACGATTGTCGCCTGGTCGGGCGGCTGTGTACCGCCGAGGAGCTGGCCGCAGGCGCCGGCTGTGACGCAGGCTTCGGACCGGACCCCGAGAGTCCCCAGACCTGTATCGCCGCCGGGTCGTTCCTGGGCAGTGGCGTACCCAAGGACTGGAACGGCGACTTCGACACGCTGCCGCCGGTGCCGCCCCTGGAGGACAGCGTCCCGGACGGGGTGCCGCCGCTCATCGAGCTGCCGCCCCTGGCGGAGAGCGTCCCCGAGGGCGTGCCGCCGCTGACGGCGCTGGGTAACGTCGAAGACACCTTCTTCTGCCGCGACGACGTCGAAGCGGAGCCGCACTTCTGCAGCAAGGTGGAGTCGAAGCTCTGCTCGCGCGGAGCGGACGGATCGCTGCCGGACCCGGGCAGGTGCGTCTATGTGGGTGTGCCGTGGCCATCGCGGTACTGCCCGCCGGGGTTTCTCGTCGACACCGACGCGCAAGTTGGACAGGGGGGAGCGCCGCCCTGCAAGCCTGATCCAGCTGATTGTGGCGACGACCAGTTCGGGGACGCCGGCCTGACGGACGCGGCCGGCGTGATCTTCGTCAACATCGAAGGTGGCGATGACTCCGGGCCCGGAACGCGCGCTGCGCCGCTGAAGACCGTTGGGGCCGCGCTGGCGGCGTCCCCGACTGGCGGCACGGTGGCGGTAGCGGCGGGGATCTACGAAGAGGCGGTGGCGATCACCCAGGCCGTGACAATACGAGGGCGCTGCGCGGCGATGGTCCAGATCACCGGCGAGGCTGGCAAGCCGGCGCTCAGCGTGGACGGTCTGATCGCAACCGGCGAGGCAAGCGTCAGCGGCTTTCACGTCAGCGGCCCTTCGGTTGGCGTCAGCGTCACAGGGAGCCTGCCGGCGCGCCTGCAGAGCGTCCTTGTAGCCGCTGCGACCAGCTACGGCCTCCGTGTGAATGGCGACGCAGCAAAGATGTACGGCACGTCGCTTGTGGTCGCAGCGACGCAGCCAAACCCCGCGAACGGAGAGATCGGCGACGGTGCGGTCATCGAGAATGGCGCAGTGGTGACCTTGAAGGATGTTCGCCTGTCGGGAAACCGAACTCTGGGACTCGTCGTTGTCGGCGAGAAGACGACGGTTGACGCCAGCAGATTGCTCGTCGACGGCACCTTGGCGCGCAAGAGCGACGGCAAGTTCGGCGTTGGCGTGGCCACCTTTGGCGGCGCAACGCTGACCCTGCACGACGCTAGGCTTGCCGCGAATCGCTACATCGGTCTCTACGTCTTTGACGCCGCTTCGAAGGTGGACGCCACCGGGCTGTTGATCGATGGAACCCTGCCGCGGCAGAGCGACAAGGAAGACGGCAGGGGGGTAAGCGTGCAGCTGGGCGCGACAGTCGTGCTGAAAGACACGCGCCTCTCGGGGAACCATGAGGTGGGGCTCTTCGTGTCCGACACGGGCACAACCGTCGAGTCTCTGCGCTTGATCGTCGACAACACCCAGTCCGAAGAGACAAACGAGAAGCTCGGTACGGGGGCGGCCGCGCAGTCGGGGGCGCTGCTCAAACTGCGTGCCACGCGCCTTTCTGGCAATCGCTATCTTGGGCTGTTGGCGGCTATGGCTGGAACGGTGGTCGATGCCGACGGACTCCTCGTCGATGGCACCCTGCCGCGACAGAGCGATGGCCAGGACGGCAGAGGTGTGAGCGCGCAGCTCGGCGCGCAGGTTGTCCTGCACAACACGCGCCTTTCGGGAAACCACGAAGCCGGCCTCTTCGCGTCGGATCCGGGTACGAAGGTCGAATCCTCGGGGCTGCTTGTCGATGCAACCCAGCCACAGCAGAGCGATGGCGACTCCGGCGTTGGCGTGGTGGTGTCTGGAGGCGCGGCTGTGACCCTGGTGGGCGGGCGCTTGTCGGGGAATCACAAGGCGGGTCTCTTCGCGTATGGAAAAGGCGCCAGAGCAAAGGCAACAGGCCTGGTCGTCGACGGCACCCTGTCCCGAGAGATCGATGGCGAATACGGCACAGGGGTGAGCGTCGAGGGCGGAGCGATGGTCGGGCTCAAGGACGCGCGGCTATCGGCCAACCACGGGGTCGGGCTCCACGCCTCTGGCGTCGCCACGGCGGTCGATGCGACCGGAGCGCTTGTCGACGGCACGCTGCCGGTGAGCAGCGGCACTGAGCGCGGCTGGGGCGTCGATGTGCGCGCAGGCGCCGCGGTGACGCTGCTGCGCGTCCGGGTGTCGGGAAACCGAGAAATCGGGCTACTCGCTTCGGGCAAGGACGTCAGGGTCGACGCCACCAACGTGCTTGTCGACGGCACCCTCTCGCGCCAGAGCAACGGTCTTTGGGGTAGGGGTGTTGAGGCCGATTTTGGCGCCACTGTGACGCTGCGAGACGTACGCATATCGAGGAACCGCGACTTGGGGCTCTATGCTTCTGGCGCCGACACGACCCTCGACGCGGCGCGCTTGCTCGTTGATGGCACCCTACCGCGGGAGAATGGCGGAGGCTTTGGCGCCGGCGTGAGCGCCGGCATTGGCGCAAAAGTGAAGCTACAGAGCGCGCGATTGTCGGGAAATCGGGTGGCAGGGGTTCTCGCGCACCAACAGGGCACGGCGGTCGACGCATCGGGCTTGCTCGTGGACGGCACGCAGTCGCAGCAGAGCGATGGTGAATTCGGCAGCGGGGCAGGTGCCGCCCTGGGAGCCGACATTAGACTCTCGGGATCGACCCTGGTCGGCAACCGCCTTTCCGGCTTCCTCGGACAGGGCGGCGAGTCCCGGCTCGTGGGCGTTTCCATCCGGCACGGGCTGCCGCAGGACTCGGATGCGTCTGGTGGCTCCGGCGCCTGGTTCCACAACTCCGCTTCCGGGGCGCTTCTCGCCTCAGTGGTTTCGGCCAACCGAGCCAGCGCCGTCACCGTCGCTGGCGGCACCATTGAGGCACGTCACGTCGTTGTACATTCAACCGATTGGGGCAAATACCCGCGGCGCATCGCGCACCGGTTGTACTCGAAGGAGGTGACGCAGCTCGGCGATGGCATCCTTCTGGATACCTCGTCCGACTCGGTCATCGACCACTGCATCGTCGCCAACAACATACGAACAGGCATGCTCATCGACACAAGTCCCCGTGTACAGGTCACCGGCACGCTCATCAACGGCGGCGGCGAGGGTCAGTACGGGCTGGTGTACCAGCACAGCGCCGACGTGCTGGACCAAGGCAACATCGTATTCGGGGCGACCAAGGCCAACCGGGACTCGGACGTTGGCCTATCTCTTCCGGCAACGCCGAAGGCCGCACCCACGGCGGGCGCGGCCGGATCTTGAACGCCGAGGACCGCTGGCAGCGCGCATCGTTTCGCTGGCGTAGGAGAGGAGCGCTGATGGGAGAGAGCGCCTCAGTGAAGACGCGGGGCGTAGTACATCCAAGCCGCCACCACCTCGCGTCACCGCGCGCGTCGACCGGCCGCCAGCCCATCCGGCGGCCCCAAATCCGCACTCTACGCCGCCCAACCCTTCATCACAACACAGATTTCGCCGCGAAAAGCCGACGCTGGACGCACCCGTCCATG
>CALGHC010000517.1 GCA_937915965.1 uncultured Myxococcales bacterium | reverse complement strand
TTGGCCCGACCTTGGCCCGACCTTGGCCCGACCTTGGCCCGACCTTGGCCCGACCTTGGCCCGACCCTAGCGGTAATACAGTTCGCCCTGTTCGTCCTTCTGACCACTTTGGTCCAGGAACGCCCAGTCGGGGTTGACGCCGTTGCTCGCGCCGAGCTTGAACGCGGCGCAGCCCCAGCCGGTGTCACCGTCGAGCTCCATCCCCCATCCGCCGATGCCCGCGCAGTTGGCGTTGCCGTAGAAGAAGCTGTCGCAGCCGCCCTCGCAGCCGCTACCGCAGAACGTCTCGCTCGAGGTGTGGCTATACGGTGTCCAGGCGACCTTCTGGGGGAGGCACACCGCCTTCTTGTCGCGCAGCGCGCCGAGTACGCCGTTCGAGATCTCGTTGCCAGCGTCGAAGTGCCACAGGGCGTGCTGGTTTTGGGTGGTGTCGCGCACCATCAGGTCCTTGGGCGTGACGACGGCGGGGATCCGAGCGCGGCACACGGCGTCGGCGACGCCGCAGCTCGGCAACTCGACGCCCAGCGGATCCTCACCCGCCGGGAAGCCCTTGGTGATCCAGTTGAAGCGGGTCCAGCCGCCGCCGTCAGTGACCATGTCGCACCATGCCTGAAACGCCGCCATCGGGCCGCCAGCATCGACGTCGAGCCAATACGTGCCGGTCCCGCCGGCGTCGCCTGCGTCGAGGATCGCCTTGCAGCTGGTCGCCGGCTTGCCCGCCGACCCGAGCTTGGCGAAAGACAGACCCAGGAAGTCCAGGCCATTGCAGATCGTCAGCGCCTGCGTGGTGGTGTCGAAGTACAGGTAGCCGGCGTGGGCCTCGTCGCAGACGACCGGCGCCTTGGCGGCGAGCTCGACGCGCAGCCCCTTGGTCGGCTGGCTGGCGAAGTCGATCAAGCCGCCAGCCGCCATGCCGCCGGCGAGGGTGGTGACGCCCGCGAGGCTGAGATCGTTGGCGAGGTGGTCGGCTGCGACGCAGCCGACGCAGTCGAGGGCCTTGGCCGTGTCGGCGCTGAGCGCGTGGCTCGCTTCGGTAGCCAGGGTCGCTAGATCTGCCTTGTGGGCAGTCAGGGCGGGCCCGCCCTTGCTATCCGACAACGCCCAGTCGACGCCGAGCGCGGGCGCGCCTATGGACCCTTTGGCGATGTGCAGAGAGTCGATGCAGCCCGTGCATGCGAGCTCCTTGGCGGCCGCGGCGAGGGTCGCCGTGTCGGCCGTCACGGCGGTATCAGCGACCAACGCGCTTGTGGCGGGGCCGCCCTTGGAGGCCGAACCGGCGTACGTGAAGGCGACCTTGTCCTGGGTGATCGCACCAGTGGCGATGTGACCGGCCTCGATGCAGCCGCTGCACGCGAGGGTGGCGGTCTCGCCAGCGATCATCGCGTAGGGCACCGAGGCGATCCGCTGACGGGGCAGCTCGGGTTCGTTGCCGACCTGCACGCCAAACCACACCGCCGTCTTGCCGGCAAACATCGACGCGGCGAGGGGCGAGGCGGGGTCCTGGGGGCCAAGCACGACAGCGAAGAAGCCGCCAATCACCGGCACGTTGGCGTGCGTCTCCGACCACAGCGGCGCGCCGTCGGTCTGTACGGGGTACAGCCGCATCGTGAGCGTGTAGGCGCCATCGGCGACCGGCCCGCCGGCGCTGGCCCGCAAGACGCCGCTGGTATGAATGACCGCGGGTACGCCGGCCGCCGCGACAGCGTCGGGACCGCCGACCAGGACGCAGATCAACGCGATCACGCTCAGCAATACTGTCCGGCTGTGTCTGTGTTCCATGACGGCCTCCGTTGGGCGTGAGCGTAGCGCACGATGTTCACGGCCGTCGACCGCCGTGGCTGTGACCGTGACGGTCACCGTGACGGTGACGGTGACGGTGTCGGTGACGGCGACACGAGATGGCCCGCGGCGGACGAGCGCTCAACCGTGGATCGCGCGGCCGTCGACCGCGAGCGCGGCCTCCTTGATGACCTCCGCGAGCGTCGGGTGGGCGTGACAGGTCCGCGCGAGGTCCTCGCTTGAGGCGCCAAAGGCCATCGCGGCGGCGACCTCGGCGACGAGCTCGCTCACCCGCGGGCCGATCAGATGCACACCGATCACGCGGTCGGTCTGGGCGTCGGCGAGGATCTTGACGAAGCCGGCGATGGCGCCGAGCGAACGTGCCCGACCGTTGCCGGCGAAGGCGAAGCTGCCCTTGCGAAAGGCCCGGCCGGCGCCGACAAGCGCCGCCTCGGTCTGGCCGACGGAAGCGACCTCAGGTTCGGTGTAAACGACCATCGGCACCAGATCGTAGTCGACATGGCCATGACCGGTAACGATCGTCTCGACACAGGCGACACCGTCCTCTTCGGCCTTGTGGGCGAGCATCGGTCCGGCGATGACGTCGCCGATGGCGTGTACGCCGGCGACCGCGGTCTCAAAGCGGCTATCGACGAGGACGTGCCCACGGGCGTCGGTGGACAGGCCGATCGCGTCCAGGCCGAGGCCATCGGTCGTTGGCCTGCGACCGACCGCGACAAGCACGCGGTCGCAGGAGATCGACGCGGCGCCAGCGATGGCGACCGTGCAGCGGCCGTCGGCGACCTTGACGCCCTCGACACGAGCGCCAAATTGGAACTTCAGGCCCTGCTTCTTGAGCAGCTTGAGCGCCAGGGCGGCGAGCTCATCGTCCATACCCGGCAGCACACGGTCGAGGTACTCCAGCACCGTGACCCGCGCGCCGAGACGCCGCCACACCGAGCCGAGCTCCAAGCCGATGGCGCCCGCGCCGATAACAACCAGCTCGCCGGGGACGCTGTCCCAGGCGAGGGCCTCGGTGCTGGTGCCGACGCGGTCGACGTCGAACTCGACGCCCGGCAATCCGGCGGCGACCGAACCGGTGGCGATGATCACCTTGGCCGCGACCAGGCGCACCGGCTCACCTTGGCCCTCCACGATGACGACGTGACCATCGGCGCTGGTCGAGTCAAAGCGCCCGCGACCGTGGTAGCGAGCGACGTTGTTCTTGCGAAAGAGGCCGTCGATCCCGCGGGTGAGGGTCGTGACGATTCGTTCCTTGCGTTTCATCATCTTCGCGAGATCGAGGCTGATCTCGCCGACGACCACGCCGTGGTCGGCCAGTGAGCCGCGGGCCTCTTCGTAGCGCTCGCTGGACTCAAGCAGCGCCTTGGACGGGATGCATCCGACGCGCAGGCAGGTACCACCGAGTTGGGCGCTGGCGTCGACGCAAGCCGTATCGAGGCCGAGCTGGGCGGCGCGGATCGCCGCGACGTAGCCGCCGGGGCCACCGCCAATGACGATCAGATCGTGGCGCCTCGGGCCGGGGTCAAGCGGCGCAGGCGCAGCGGCCGTAGGCTCGCTCTGGTTTGAATCGGTCGCGTTGGACTCGCTCATGAAGGGCTCCTTCAGACCTCAAGCAGCATCCGCTCGGGCCGCTCGATGCATTCCTTGATCCGCACCAGGAACTGGACCGCCTCGCGACCGTCGACGAGGCGGTGGTCGTACGACAGCGCGAGGTACATCATCGGTCGAATCTCGACCCGGCCGTCGATCGCCACCGGCCGCTGTTGGATCGCGTGCATACCGAGGATGCCGCTCTGCGGCGGGTTGAGGATCGGCGTCGACATCAGCGAGCCGTAGACGCCGCCGTTGGAGATCGAAAACGTACCGCCTTGCAGCTCGGCGAGCTCGAGCTTGTTGTCGCGGGCGCGCCGGCCAAAGTCCGCGATCGTCTGCTCGATCTCAGCGAACGACAGCAGCTCGGCGTTGCGGATCACGGGGACCACCAGACCACGGCCGCCGCCGATGGCGACGCCGATGTCAAAGTAGTTGCGGTAGGCCACGTCGTCGCCCCGGACCTCGGCGTTGACCGTCGGGAAGGTCTTGAGGGCCTCGACGGCGGCCTTCACGAAGAAGCTCATGTAGCCGATCTTGATTCCGTATCTGTCGACGAAGGCGTCCTGATGGCGCTTGCGCAGGGAGATGAGGTCGCTCATGTCGACCTCGTTGAAGGTTGTGAGGATCGCGGCGTTCTGCTGGGCCTGGACGAGGCGCTCGGCGACGCGGCGGCGCAGCGGGCTCATGCGCACGACCTCTTCGGTGCGCGCGCCGCCGGCGGGGGTGGCCACGGCGGCAGGCGAG
>CALGHC010000516.1 GCA_937915965.1 uncultured Myxococcales bacterium | reverse complement strand
TCACTGCGTGCGGGCGGCGTAGCCGCCCTTTGGGGAAGGCGCGGGCGGCCCAGCTATTCACTGCGTGCGGGCGGCGTAGCCGCCCTTTGGGGAAGGCGCGGGCGGCCCAGCTGTTCACTGCGTGCGGGCGGCGTAGCCGCCCTTTGGGGAGGCAGGGGCGGGGTCGGGGCGGCGGATTGCGTCCGCGGTCCCTGCACTTGTCCGCGGGCCCCACAAGGCGCTACGGTGACGGAGTCTGGCCGCTGTCTTGCCGCCAACCGGTCCCAAGGTGCGTCATGAATCGCCATCGTTTTGTCACCGCTGCTGCCTCTCTCGCCGCGGTCGCTGCGCTCGCTTGCGTGGTGCCAGCCACATCGTTCGCCGCCACCCTGCCCGTTACGGGCCACCTGCGCAGTGTCGCCGGCGGGCCCGTCGCCGATGGCGTCTACGTCGTGATCTTCAAGCTCTACGATTCCGTCGACGCCGTCGTGCCGCTCTGGGATGACACCTTGCAGAAGGTGGCCGTCTGGGGCGGCGGCTTCGCGGTCGAGCTCGGCCTGACCGCCGGCAAGCCGATCCCGGACGCCTGGCTGACCTCGGGCAAGCCCATGTGGATCGGTGTCGCCGTCGGCAGCGAAGAGGAGCTGAGTCGTGTCGCCATCGGCGCGGTCCCTGCCTCCTGGTTCGCCCACAACGCCGCCGCTGGCAGCTTCGCCTACGCGGCGTCGACCGAGCCTGGCGGCCCAGCGACGTCGCTGGCGTGCACCGGCTGCGTCGACGCGGCGGCCATCGCCGTCAACGCGGTCACGCCCAATCACGTCTCGTTCACGTACGCTGGCTCCGACGAGAAGGGTGGCCCAGCGACTGACGCCAAACACGCTGCGCTCGCCGACGCCGCCAAGAACGCCGACCACGCGACCGACGCGGACATGGCCAAGGTGGCTGCTAGCGCCCTGTCGGCGGAGGAGCTCGCGTGCAGCGGCTGTGTGACGCTCAACCACCTCGCCGACAACGTCGCCAACGGCTTCCTCTCGACCAAGGGCGGCGACGTCGACGGCGACGTCGCGGTCACCGGTACGCTCGGCGTCAAAGGGTCTCTGCAGCTGGGCGACTCGACCATCCAGGGCGGTCGTTTCGCGGCGGTCGACGTCGCCCAGACCCCCTGTGGCGCTGGTCAGCTCGGCGCCGTCGCCGTCGACGCCGTCACCAAGCGGCTGTACTTCTGCGACGGCACGAGCTTCCAGCGGATCACCCTTTGCTCGGAGGTCTGTCCCGCGGCCAACAGCATCGACTGCGGCAAGGCGATCTTGAACTCGTGCGGCGAAGGCGGCGGCTGCAAGGGCACCGGAACCTGGTGCGCCAGCGGCATCTGCACCGATCAGGGCTGCAAGTCGCCGGGTCAGGACAAATCGACGGCCGGCCTGTCCTGCAAGGATCTGCTCGCGGCTGCGCCTGAGGCCAACGATGGCACGTATTGGATCGATCCCACCGGTGGCGACCACGACGACGCCTTTGAGGTCCACTGCGACATGACAACCGCCGGCGGTGGCTGGGCGCGCTGCCTGGCCTTCCACTACCTCGCCCCCAAGCCGTCGGGATGGAGCAAGAAGTGGCTGTCGACCGTGTGGAAGAGCGGCGCGGACTACGCGCTCGACGCCGCTCAGTCCAGCACCAAGCTCGGCAACACCTGCCCGCTGCTCGCCGCAGGCGCCAAGGAGATCTACGGCGAGGTCCGCTACCCCAGCGGCTTCGGCACGAACTTCAAGACGTCCGCGCTGCCCCTGCCAGCGGATTTCTTTGGTGCAGGCAACAACGTCAAGGCGTCAGGCGCCAGCCAGAACGTCATCGCCAAGGACTCGACCGCAAATGGCTACTATGGCAGCAGCTGCGGCAGCCTGTGGACCGGCACCCAGGGCATCCAGGGCCTGTGCATCTCGTCCGGCGGCCAGTGGCAGGGCCAGCACACCGGCTGGGGCGCCAACGGCTACCAGAGCTGCATGGACTCGAGCAATCAGCCCTGCACCTGCTCGCCTCAAGGGGCGTGCGGCGGCTCGAATACGAACGAGATGAAGACGACGATGAGTTTGTACCTGCGATAGGGGCGATGCGTTTCTGTCTAGGGGGGTCGGGGCTCGACCCCCAGCCACAAGAAGCGTGGTTCTTGTGGCTTCCTGTGTCTTGCTTTGGGGGTCGGGGCTCGACCCCCAGCCCCAAGAAGCGTGGTTCTTGGGGCGTCCCCACTGCGTGCGGCCGGCATAGCCGGCCTTGGGGTGGCCGTCGGCAGGGCGGGCCGGCGCATCCGATGAGGCGGGCTGGCCTACGCGGCTGGCTTTGTGTCCGTGGGTGCCTCGGGCCTCAGCTGGGTGGCCCTTCGGGGCTTTGCTCGGAGCGATGCGGCTACTCGTCGCCGGCTTGCAGCTCCTTGTTGATTTCGGCTTCTAGCTCGGCGGCTTTTTGCTCGGCGTTGTCGTCGGTTATCTCGGCGGCGGCTTCGGCTGCGACCTCTTTTTTGACGACCGCCTCGTCTACCGGGGCTTCGGCTGCCGGTTCGGCTGCCGGTTCGGCGCCTGGCTCGGCCTCGCTGGCGGCGGTCGATGCCGATGACGTCTCGGCGCCTTTCTTGCCGCAACCCGCGCAGGCGACGCCGAGGATGACGGCTGCCAGGGCGGCGCTGCGCAGGAGAGCGGCTACAGGGCGTTGGAATTGCTTCATGATACTCCTCCTCATTGCCGGTTGGCCGCGTTGGCGCGGCGTATTCGGGCGAGGGCCTTGTCGTGGCGGCGTTTTTCGTCGTCGCGCAGCTTCGTGGCCTTCTCCATCAACTTTGCGTTGCGCTTCGCGCGTCCGACCGTTTCGAGCCGATCGATAAGCGCGAGATGCTTGAGGTGCTTGCGGGTCTCCCTCGCTTGGATAGCGCGGCTGACCGCCCTCGGCCGTGCGCCACCTGCTGCCGCCTCGGCTGCACGCCCGCCCGCCTCGGCAGCTCTGGCGGCAGCT
>CALGHC010000515.1 GCA_937915965.1 uncultured Myxococcales bacterium | reverse complement strand
AGCACCGCTGTGAAGCGCGCGTGCAGCTGCCGGGCGACGGCACTCAGCTCCTCGCCTCCATCCTGAGCGACATCGGCGGAGAGTTCGGCAACGGCGCGAAGGCGTGCGGGGCACCAGCGAGCGCGGGACTGTGCGACCTGCCCGACGTGGCGGGCGACTTCATCTGGCACGGCTTCTGCGGAGGCGCGTCGTACCGTCCACAGGCGACGGGCGCTGAACTGATCAGCGCGCCAGTTGGTCACCGCGGCTACCGCGTCTATGTCGGCCCAGCACCGACGCTCGGCACGAAGGCGAAGCCGGCGACGTCCTGCAAGGCGATCTTCGACGCCAAGGCGAGCCAGGGCGATGTTGTGTACTGGATCGACCCGGATGGCGATGGACCAGTGGCCGCTGCCAACCTCTTCTGCGACATGAAGAACGGCGGTTGGACCGCGACGTCGCAGGGAGGGACGTGTACCTCGGTCAAGTCGAGCCCCCTTATCGATGGCCACACCACGTGCGCGTACGTGGCGCCGGAGTTCATGAAGTCGCTGGCCGCCGCATCAACGGAAGTCCGACTCACCGTCGGTACAGAGTTCGGATCGTGGGCCGAGGTCGCGACGTCGACGAACGGCAAGGCCATCGACGCCTTGCAGTCGGGCGGAACGTGGCACAACGGCGCGACGTGGTCGGGCCCCTGGCTGTGGGCAAACGGCTGTGCGCCGGCCCTAGCGAAGGGATGGCCGCACATGTTCCACGGCTGCGGCAATGGCGAGGCGGTGCACTGGGTGCTGGGGCCGCAGAACTACTTTCAGCAGCCGGTCGCAGGGGTGAAGTACGCGGTGAGCGCGACTTGGGTCCGGTAGGGTTGGGGGCGCGAAACAGCCCCCGGGCGACCGCCGCCAACCCGATCGCCGCGACCGCGGTCCGGTGCCAGGACGTAGGTAACAGTTTAGTGCCAGGACATGGGCTACACCCCCCGCCGGCTTCGGCCATCTCCAGGAAGGACCCAGAAGTGCCTCGATGCCCTGGCGGGAGAAGAACAGAATGACGTTGCAAGCGAAGTTCGGTTTGCGCAGATCTGGATCAGCGTGCTGTCCGGCGCGCCGCAGAGATCCTGGCCACGTACCGTGGAGACGTCCATGCCGGTCGCGGCCAGGATGTCCAGGCCCCTGCTGCCCAGGTTCTCGTCCAGCTTGACCTTCACGCGACGCTCCAGTCGTCGGCCACCACGCGCATTCGCGTCATCTCTGTGGCGCTGGCAATGGAGGCGCGGATGTCACGCTCGACGAGCCCCGGGTAGGCCTCGAGGATGTCGTTCGTGGTCTGGCCCCCGCCAGCATGTCGAGGATGAGCGACACCCAGATGCGGTGGCCGCGAATGCACGGCTTGCCGTGGCAGATGGCCGGTCGACGGAGATTCGGGCGAGCAGTTCTTCACGCGACATGGCAGCCTCGACCCGCCGCCAGAACGGGCTGCGGGTGAGGCGCTCATACGGGAGCTGGCGCCGATGTGGAGGGCTGGCTTCAAGCTGACAATCCAGCGTGACCACGGCAACCGGGTCAGAGCGCCGCCCCGGCCGGAGCCAACGCGATCTC
Organism: uncultured Myxococcales bacterium; assembly: GCA_937915965.1. GTDB lineage: Bacteria > Myxococcota_A > UBA9042 > UBA9042 > UBA9042 > CALGHC01. Next base: position 1,786 of record CALGHC010000515.1, on the reverse strand, counting down.
GGGGTCCGGCGAGACAAGGCGCTGCGACCCCGCCTTGAGTGACAGCTCATCGTAGCGCGGCGGCTCGCAGGGGTTGCACCACGACAGGCTCAGCGTGTGGCCAGAGGTCGTGTCTGAGTAGGTGATGTACAGATGGCCAGCTGCGCCCTCCGCCACGCGGCGGTCGAACGCCATCGCGCGCCGGGTCGTTCCGGACTGCCCCAAGGTGACGTGCCCGGTGACCAGTTGCATCGTTTCATCGTCGGCAACTGGCTTGCGGGCGGTGGTCTCGACGACGCACACGACCGCGGGCGGCTGGGCGTGGGCGGCTTTGGTGCGCAGGCAGAGCTTCTTGTCTGCCTCGGAGTCGGCGGCAAGCGGGGTCGGGAGCACGGCAGGTGGCGTCGCCGCGGGAGGGGCGCATGGCGCATCTCCCGACCTGTTGCACGCAGCCCCCTGGACAGACAGAGCCGCTGCCACTGCGACGAGCAGGACAGCGCGGTCGGGTCGCGTGCGCCCCCACGTAGATGTTTCTATCCCAGCCATCGCAACCTCATCGACCGCCACGGAGCCGCCACAACGCCGGCAACCTCGCCAGGGTCGCACGGACGGCGGCGCTGCGCTTGATGTTGAGTTCATTCAGCACCTGCTGCTGCGTCAACTCCCCGCGCGCCCGAAGGGGCTCCCAGGTCAGTTCGAGCATCCACGCCGGCATTGGTTGCGGCGGCGTACCCCTGGGCCTTGGACGCCCCGGTGATCACGTACAGGGCGTGGTCGCTCATCTCGGCCACGGAGGTGAGGCTACTGCGGGTGGTCCTCGCCTCGGCGCGCTTCACGCGCTGTGCGGCGTGCGACGCGGCCTTCGCGGTCATGCCGGCGGCAGTGCCGATCGCGGACAAGGTCCTTCCGAACCGCGGAAGGCGGCAAACGACGAGGGGCAAGCCGGCGGCGAAAGCGGCTTCGGGGCAAGGGCAGGTCACGTGCCCGAGGTGTGGTGTTGCGCTGGAGCTGGGCGAAGCGGGCGACACAGGGGCGGTGGTTTGAGGGCATCGACCAGGCACTGGGCGAGGACGGCGTTGCCCAGTGCCCAGAAGTTGTGAGTCACCTCGACGAGTTCAGCGAGGTCGAACGAAGTCGACGCGTTATTGTTGGTTCGCGCAAGTTCGCCACCGGCCGAGATGAGGTGGGAGAGACGACAGCGGCTTCCAGCATCGCGGCAGACCGCCTGGCGAGTCGGTGCCGCTCAACTCCGTGAACTCAGTCAACCCCGTGATCTCAGTCGCCGACAGCCAGAGCGCCAACGCCTTCGCGCAGCAGCCCACCGAGCTGCGCCCACGGCACCGCGATGGCGATCGGCCCGCAGGCATACGCCGCGATCTCATATGGATCGAACCAGAAGACCAGCGCGTCGGCGCGAAACAGGAAGTTCTCGACGGGTCCGACCTCTGCCTCGTCGAACAGGCAGTCGCGGACCTCGGCGTCGGCGTTGGCGATGACGCGCATCTTCAGCGCCAGCAGCGGGCGCTGCGATGGAGCGACGACGTCGTCGAGGTGCAGTCGCCGGCCGCTGCCCAGGTCGATGACCGCGTGCCGCGAGCTCGTTGAGCCGTGGGCGCCGCCTTGATAGCCCTCCTCGTCCCAGCGCCAGACGGCGACACGGCCGCTGCGCCAGGGCATCGTCAGGCGGCCTGTGTGATCCCACGCAGGCTCGCCTTCGATCACCTCGCTTTCGGCGTCGGCGGAGAGGGCCGCGTGGTCGGCGCAGACGGCTGCAATGACGGCGTCGGCGAGCGCGGCCGGGGTGAGC